>DASWTL010000057.1:0-7910 GCA_036402155.1 Sphingobacteriaceae bacterium
GTCTGTACTTGCCGATGAAAAAGTAATCAAGACAATTATTGATACAACTAAAAGTGGGAGATGGAGCCGCATCAATAATCCGGTTAACGGAACCGTTGCCACTTTTGAAAGAGAATATGCAAAGTTGCTAGGTGCAAAATATTGTGTAGGTACGGGTTCAGGAACTCAGGCTTTAAGCACAAGTGTAGAAGCGCTTGGTATCGGGCCTGGTGATGAGGTGATTACATCCCCTTATACCGATTTTGGAACAATTTCGTCAATTATCGGAAGCCGGGCACTTGCAGTTATGGCTGATCTTGATCCCGAATCATATCAATTAGACGCTGCTGATGTAGAGCGAAAGATCAATAAGAATACAAAGGCAATAATGCCCGTTCATATGATGGGTATGCCGGCAGAGATGGACCGGATTATGGCCATTGCGAAAAAACATAATCTCAAAGTGATTGAAGATGCCTGCCAGGGAAACTTCGCCAGATACCAGGGCAAACAAGTAGGTACTATCGGTGATTTGGGATGTTTTAGCTTTCAGGCGAGTAAGCAAATTTCATGCGGTGAAGGTGGCGCAGTAATTGGAAACGACGATGCATTGATGGACAGAGTTTATACTGTACAAAATCATGGCACAGACCGTAAAGGTAAAAATGTTACTATCGGGCCAAAATACCGTATGAACGAGTTGGAAGGAGCTCTTTTACTAGGGCAACTGGCGGGCGCACAGGAGCGCTTTGAGCGCAGAAATGAAAACGCCCGGTACCTAAGTGATAACCTCAAAGGCTTTCCGGGGCTGGTTCCTCAAAAGCAATATAAAGGAACAGAAAGCGGAGGCTATTATTTGTATGCCATGAGTTATCATAAAGAACACTTCAATAATGCAGATCGTGCCACATTTTTAAAAGCTATGGCTGCAGAAGGAGTTTCTTTAGGAGCATATATCAAAGGGTTGCACACAGAACCCTGGGTTGAACATATTTTAGGACTCAAAGAATATAAAGCAATGTACTCCTCCGACCGACTTGCCCAGTATCGTCATGATGCCGGCAACATGCCTAACTGTGATCTTGTAGGTCAGCAAATGGTAGTTCTTAATGGATCAACCCAACTGCTTGGTACTAAATCAGATATGGACGATGTAATACGTGCAGTTCTGAAGGTTCATGAAAATAGAGATAAGTTAAGTAGTATCTAATTCGCAGAGTCAATGGGATTATCCTGATGACAAGAAAGCCCTTATAAATTCTGTAAACGTTAAAATTGCTGTTATTTTATCACGATAGTCGTTATGACTAAATATATTTTAACCCTACTGGTTTCTGCAATATTGCTGTTTTCAGCATGTAGTCTTAAATCAGACATGCAAAATAAATCATCTGTAAAATCCGATGATAAATTTAAGGATCTGGGTAACCAAATTATGGAAGGGTCTATCCAGGGAGGAACATTTTATATCGATGAAAAGACGGGAAGAGAATACGCCTATACGGTGTCGAGGGGAAAGCCCGCACATCTGCTGGGTTATGAACTTAGAACTGGTAAAATCATAGCTGATTTTCCGCTTGAAAAAGAAATCGGCTCATGGGACCTGGAGGTCTCGTCTGATGGTTGGTTATATATTGCCGGCAACACCGGTCATGTATATCAACATCGGCCTGGAACTAACCAGGTTACAGATCTTGGAAAGTTTCTAAATGAATCATTGGTTTTTGATCTGACTACTGGCAAAAAGGGTGAAATTTTTGGAGGTACGTATAATAGCAGCCGGGTTTTTCGATATCATCCCGATGATGGATTTTCGGATGTGGGTAAGAGCTCAATGGTTGCCGGAGAACAGTATGTCAGAAGCCTGGTCTATCATGCTAGAACTTCTAAATTATATGCAGGTGTTGGGGCTCATGCCAGTTTGATAGAATTGGATCCCCAAACCGGGACAAAAAAACAAATTCTGCCGGCTGAATTCCGCGAGTTTCCTTTTGTATACAATATGTCATTGGTTAGCGGATTAAGTGATGGTGACCGCCTATTTGCATGGCTGCATAGCGGCGATAAGCATCAGACATTAATGTACAACCTGGAAACAGGTAATATTACTCAAAAGTCTGGCCTGATCCAGGTAAGGTCCATCATTAAGGACTTAAATAATGATACCATTTTTTATATCGAAAGTGGGAAATTGTTCTCAGAAGATATTAAGAACTCAAATTCGGCTCCTGATCTGTTGGCTACCTTTCAAGACAGTATGATCGTGGATGCTATGTGGGGGAAAGATAAGAAACTATATTTTCTGAGTTGTAACAGGCGGATACTTAACTATGATCCCATTACAAGAGGAAGTTCGGCCACAGATATTGAGATTCCGCCCCAGCCAATAAAAATTAACAGTTTAGTTGCCGGACCAGACGGCAGAATATGGACTGGTGGATATTTAACAGGAGGGCATGCAGCCTATAATCCCAGAACGGGGAAGATTAAGCAATATCCAGGCATCGACCAGGCTGAAGGTATGACAGTTCAGGGTACTAATATTTTTATGGGGATTTATCCGTCCGCAAAAATTTACCAGTATAACACCAAACGGCGTTGGGATCCTGACAATGGAAATCCCCGGTTGATAAAGCAAATTTTTGGACAGGATCGCCCATATGCGGGGGTAAGTGCGGAAGATGTAGGAAAAATGTTTTTTGGTACCGTTCCGCGATATGGGACGCTTGGAGGTACATTACTGGAATACAATATCGCTACCGATGAGATGCTCACTTTCCATAATGTAGTTACTGATCAATCGGTTGTGAGTCTGGTTTACGCAGGCGGATCCATTTATGGCGGCACTACAGTAAGGGGAGGTATGGGAGTTCCCCCGGCAACGACAGAAGCAAAGCTATTCGGGTGGGATATAGGTGCTAAAACTAAAAACTTTCAAATCGTTCCTGTGGTCGGCGCCCGCGCTATAACTTGTTTAATTAACGGACCGCAAGGAAACGTCTGGGGAATAGCAGACGGGGTACTTTTTATTTTCGATCCGCTTAAGAGAACTATTATTTCTAAAAAAGTTTTATATCCCGTCACTCAGGGCCGGGATGGGGTCTATTATGAAGCCCGTCTTGCACTTCATCCTTCCGGCATTGTATACGGTGTAGGTGGAGGCAGCCTTTTTCAGATCAATCCTGAAAACATGGAATATCAGGAATTGAAGAAAGGGGCCCGGTTGCTTACCATGGATAAAAACGGACTGCTTTGTACCGTCATTAACGAGACATTATGGACATACCAACCTTAACCAAAGCGGTCCGGATGTAGTAAAATATGGAAGGCCAATTAGTACATGCTATAAATCAACCATTTTATAGGCTATTATTCAATAAGTCAGCTAATTAAAGAACATATATGTAACATTTTTACTTCATAAAAAATTATAAACCATGAAAAAAATTTACTGTTTTTCCCGCTTTTGTATAGCAATTTTATTGCTATACTCATTATCAGCATTTGTGGCTGATCTTCTTATTACTAACCACAGTTTTGAAAGCGGACTGACCGGTTGGACGCAAATGTACCCGACAACAGCTGGTAACGGTTCAATAACTGTTGTTACAGAACAGGCCGACGATGGTACTAAAAGCCTTAAGGTTGTAGATAATGATGCCACCAAGAATTTTGGCATGGAAAGTACTAAAATTGCGTGTTCTCCGGGAGGATTATATGCTGCCTATGCCAGGGTTCGCCTGGTTAGCGGAACTGCGGATCTGTATCTGCGTTTCTGGAACGGGACAACTCTCTTGTCTGGCCCCTCGGTAAGCACGGTAAGCGGACCATTCAATCAATGGCAGAATATTGCAGCAAGCGGAACGGCGCCGAGTAATGCAACCCATATGTCAGTAATGGTTTATTCAAATGTATCTAATATAGGTACGGCATATTGGGACAAGATGTTAATTTCCCGTGAGTTCACTAATTTAGGTGTGCAGGTTTACGATGCATCGCCAAACGGAACAACTTTTGGTATTGGTGCAAATGCTCATAAAGCCTATTGCGTGGTGGTTGGGGCCAATAATACTCCTCCTAAAATGGTGGTAATTGACACCAACACAGAGACTGTTTTGCAAACCATTAGCTTTCCTTCCGGACCAACCGGAGGGTGGGGTGCTACTACATCCACAACCGGAGATATCTATTTCGGTATGTATTCTAATGGAACACTGTACAGGCATGTTCCGGGCTCATCTACCTTAACTGTAGCCGGAAGCGCGAATGATGATCAGATTTTTGACCTCGCAGCCGGTACTGGTGGAAGAATATATGGAGGAACATATAAAGACGCTCTTTTTTTCTCTTATACTCCGGCCACACCTAATGTTCTTACACAGATTAGCACTCGTCCTTTTCTGGCCGGACACGAGTATGTGAGGACGCTTGCTCATGACGCTGTTAATGGGGTATCTTATTTATCAGCAGGAGTGGAGGGAGGAACTTCTGGAACAGGAATATACCGGTACCACCATGGTCTGGGGGAAAAAGTTCAAATTTTACCAACAACTGGTTTGGCAGGCATCATGACATATACCGGAGGACGTGTGTTTGCAGGGGTTGGAGCTACATATGTTTTGAATGTTGTAGCAAATGCAAACGGCTCTCATCAATCAACAACGGTAGTAGATACAATTAATCCAAGAGGGAGAATATCGCCCGCATTAAACGGAAAAGTATATTATTTTTTATCCAATGGTTTGTTTAAAGAGTATGATATTGCAACCAAAACCGAAATTGGTGTTGGCGGGGGAATCGGTTATAATACTACGTGCACCAGATTAGCCTGGCTCAATAATAAATTGGTAGGTATTGTTGCCAAAAATAATTCCACATATGTAATTAAATATGATCCTGCTATCCCCGGAAGTTTAACAGTTAACCCGGTGAATGGTATTATGAATGCCGGAGCGATAAATGAAGTGCAGGGAGGACCTGACGGCAAAATATATACCAGTGCTTACCTGACCGGCGGTTTAGGCGTCTATGATCCTATCAGAGGAGACGGTAATGATGCAGCGGTAGAGAATATGTATACACCTATAAACCAAATAGATAGAATGGTGGCTCATGATAGCCTGTTATATATTGGGTCATATCCAGGGGCGAATCTATACCAGTATAACCCTGCACAGCCATGGGTGCCGGGTACAAATCCAAAGTTTTTGATGGGCGGAGGAGCTGCTCCTTATTATCAGGATCGTCCGAAGGCTATTGTTGGTGCGAACACCCCAAACGGAAATTTTCTCTTTGCAGGAGCCGCTGCTCAAACCGGCAAGTTTAACGGCGGCGTCCTGTGGTATAATTTAGCCACACAAGTGGGCGGTGTGCTCACCATAACTAATCAAAGTGCTATATCTATGGCTGTTTATGGAACTCAGCTCTATGTGGGTACCAGCATCCGGCGGGGATACGCTACCACCCCGAATACTACCTCGTCAAAGGTTGTAGTATATAACATAACATCCGGTGGCTTAGTTTATGCGCAAACCCTAACCCTGCCTGTAGCCAATTTAGAATCTATTACTAAAATGCTTGTGGTGGGTACGAAAATATGGGGTTTTGCAGATGGCTACATCTTTGTTCTGAACCCCACTACAAAAGCCTTTGAAGCCTGCGAGCTGAAGTTTCCTGCAATAGACTATGGTGGAAATGGTACATATAGAGATGCTGATATGTTTATGGTTCCCAAAGATCCCAGCAATGTTTACGGAACTATCGGAGCAATAGGGCCTACCGGTTACCTGGTAAAGATTCCGATAGCAACCAGGACACCTCAAACAATTATAACCGGGGCAGACAAAGCCGCTTACGACTCATTCGGTACTATTTATTATCATGCCCGTGGAGATAATACCAAGCTGTACCGTTATGCCTTAACCGTTACAAGCGGTGCAAAAACTTCAGCAATATCATCAAATGAACCCACCATTACTTCCTTTTCAGGATGTTCGAACACCGGTATTAACCTTGCCGGAACTAATTTTTCTGAAACCTCAGCAGTGACCTTTGGGGGGGCGCCAGCAGGATCTTTTACTGTAAACTCACCAACCAGTATCACTGCAATTCCAAACGGAGGAGCTTCAGGCGAAATAGCGGTTACTACTCCCAACGGAACTGCCAGGATTACAGGGTTTAAGTTCGTGCCAATCCCTCAGATAGAAGGCTCAAATACTTTATTTCAGGGTGGAAAAGTTTTATTAACAGCTGCATCAGGGCTTGGGTATCGTTATAAATGGTCTAAAAACGGATTAGAAATTAATGGAGAATCAGCGGCGACATATTCAGCAACCACCAGTGGTGCTTACACTGTGGGTATCGTTTCGGATTCTTGTATAGTATCTTCAAAGCCTTTTATCGTGGAAAGCCTGTCAGGTCTTCCAATGGATAATAAAACAGCTGAGGAGCATGATATAAATTCCCGCAAATCATTAGCATATCCTAATCCGTTTGAAGATCTGGTAACCTTAAATTTAGGGAAGAGGGAAAATACGATAGTAGTAATACGAAGTGTGTATGGAAAAATAGTATTCTCTAAAACCTATTCAAATGTTGATGAGAAAGTCTCAATAAATCTCGCACACCTTGATAAGGGCATGTATCTTGTTAAAGTATCTTCAAATTCTTTTGAGACGGTATATAAAATTTATAAGAAGTAATGGGTACAAGATAGATTCCGGACTTTAAATACAAAGTTAGTGGTAGAAAACTTTTATAAACCATTGCAGTGCCTGAAAAGTAATCAGCTACCTTACTTAAAAAGAAGAAGTAAATTCTAAAAAAGATCGAGAGCAATTTGCGTGTACGCGCACATACTTGTATATTTAAGGTTTAAAACTGAATAAATGAGCAATCGCAGAGACTTTCTAAAATTAACTGGCCTTGCAGGCGCCGGGCTTTTAACCGGCTGCGCTACCGGAATCAGCGGCATTAAAGATGATTCGCAAAAAAAATATAAAAATTATACTCAAAAGTTTAACATGTCAGGCTATGCAGCTCCGGCATTAGAAACTGTTCGTATAGGTTTTATCGGATTAGGAAACCGGGGGCCGGGAGCTGTTGTGCGCATGAGTAAAATAGAAGGTGTAGATATAAAAGGACTTTGCGATCTGCGGCCCGAAAAAGCACAGGCAGCCAAACAGAAAATTGCCAATACACCGCATAAACCCGACCTGTATACGGCAGATGAAAACGCCTGGAAAAAGTTGTGCGATCGTAATGATATTGATCTGATTTATATCGCTACTCCATGGCATTTGCATACACCCATGGCAGTATATGCCATGGAACAGGGTAAACATGTTGCTGTTGAAGTACCTGTTTCAAAAACCATTGAGGAATGCTGGCAACTGGTAGAAACATCTGAAAAAACAAGGAAGCATTGTATGATCCTGGAGAATTGTTGCTACGACTTTTTTGAGTTGCTTACTTTAAACATGGCACGCCAGGGCTTTTTTGGTGAAATAGTTCATGTAGAAGGTGCTTATATCCATAATCTGTTGGAACATAATTTTTCAAAAACACAGTACCAGGATATGTGGCGTTTGAAAGAAAATTTCAACAACGGTAATCTTTATCCAACACATGGTCTAGGACCTGTTGCCCAGATCCTGAATATTAACCGGGGTGATAGAATGGATTATATGGTGTCGATGTCCAGCAACGACTTTTCTATGGCACCTCTGGCAAAAGAATTAGCGGCAAAGGACGATTTTTACAAGCAATTTGCGAACAAATCATATCGTGGCAACATGAACACCAGTACTATACGTACCAGTCTGGGTAAAACGATGATGATTCAGCATGACGTGAGTTCACCGAGGCCTTATTCCCGGTTACATACTTTAAGCGGAACAAAGGGCGTAGCGCAAAAATATCCCTTACCGGGT
>DASWTL010000058.1:0-3495 GCA_036402155.1 Sphingobacteriaceae bacterium
TCCAGTCTAACGGTGTGGGATATCCGCCGGGATTATTAGTTCCCTTACCATCAAATTTCAGGAGTTTTACTTCTGCGAACCGCCTGCTCGCTTCCAGTTCATTTACGAGCGATTCACTGGTGGCTTCTGACCCTGCTTTATCCAGGTTGGCGCCCTCAAGGGTAATTACTTTGTCGATAATATCCAGTGGTTTGGCCTTTTGATCCGGAATACTTCTATTGATAACTGCAATGTTTTTAACATGGGGAGACAGTGTCACCGGCGCCGGTTCCTGTACGCTTAACGACATCCAACGTGTTGAGCTGCAGGAAGATATCACAAGGCAGCCTACGATCAGGGGTAACAGGTTTTTCATGCAAATGGATTGGGTACAGTTAAAAACGTTTATTTGGGCCAGATATTACGTGGACATCACGTATCACTAAAACCTTCATCTCTTTTTCTCCTCTGATTAAGTCCAAACCATACTTCTGCAGTGCCTTTCTAAAATCTTCAGGGTCCTGTAGTTTCGCCTCAATCTTAATATTGATGTTACAATTCAATCCGGTTTCATCAAGAAAAGGAGTCGTCAGAAGATGAAAATTATTTCGTATACACGACTTGTAAAACTCAGCCCACTTTATATTACGCAAACTTATCCTTGTAAAACCATCTGATTCAAACGAACTTTCCCCACCATTCGAGACAATTTTTTTTACTTTCTTCAAATCCCCAATCACTAATTTATAATAAGGCATTGTCCGAGTTTCAATACCGGCATCATAGTCAAAATATTCTTTAAGATCGGTTTGCATAATTTCATTTACTCTCTCTTTAGATGATGCAGGCACTATCTGCCGGTACCAAAACATGTCGCCGTCAATAATCGAACCCCTAAAAGCGGATGAATCTTTTACTTCCAAAATCGGCTTAGGCCAAAATCTGCCGTACATCCAGGCATACTCTCCTCCTGGAAGATCAGCATCTAATCCGCCCCAGAAAATGTTCCATGACAGCGTGCCAAAAAACGCCTTAAGATATAGTTGCTCGAGATTCCCTATCCCCTGCGTAATCGTGGATCCGCTTTCATTCCATGTCTCCAACCAATTTCGGGTCATGTACTTATTCCATCTCCCAAGCTGCGATCCAAAGACAAGACTTGAATCTCTCAGTATCTGGTTTTTAACCTGCCCATCCAAATCAATATATTTTGCCCAGTCTCTTCCTGCAAGCATTCTTTCCATTTTCAGACTATCGGTAGCGGCACTTATATCAACAAAGGAAAACTTTCTTTGTTCTATAAATGCAGTCAGCCTTTCACTATTCATAGTGCTACCTCCGCTTACGACGGCTGCAACAAATCCATCTTTATCTATCCATAATTGATAAGGGAATCCGGTTCCTGAAGGAACCAGTTGCTTTACGAGCAGAGAATCAAATACTACAGGCAAGTGTATACCGTTTCTTTTTCTAAATCTTTCATACATAGGCTCCACGCCTTCGTCCTGCATACCTATCAAGAAGATATCCACCTTTCCTGCAAATTGCTTTTGCAAGTTGTTTACTTTCGGAAAACTTGCGAAACACGCTTTACAGTATTTGGAAAAGAAATCCAGAATCACATATTTTCCCCGAAGGTCGGCGGAAGTGACAATTTTTTTTGGATAAAACCGTATGTTGTTCAACTGGAATTCCGGACACCGCTTGCCGACCTGCGGGTAAACATTTTTACTCCCCGCTGTATATAAGCTGGATGTATCTGGTTGGCCCATCAGTACATAAGATAAGATGATATTCAGACTTAGAAGAAGGAGTTTTAACATCATAAACTATTAAAATCAATTAAACCCTGCATTTTGAGAAAGATTTGGATTTCGGGCTCTATTTGACTGTGGAATGGGATAAAGCTGCTGATAGCTTTGCCACGAACTACCCTTTTGCGCCGCCGCAATATTCATTACCTCATCTATTTTTCCTGTTCGTTTCAAATCTAACCATCGGTGCCCCCATTCAGTAAATAACTCAGCTCTTCTCTCCTCCAATAGAAAGGTTAATAACTCATCCCTCTCTGAACTCGTAATATCAGATAATCCCGCACGATTCCGTATCGCATTTAAGTCTTCTCTTGCTCCCGCAAGATTGTTTACAAACACACGTGCCTCGGCCCTTATGAGATATTGCTCGGCAAGACGGAGAACATCAACATTTTCCCTGGGATTCGAAGGATCATATTGAATCTTATACTTATTCGGAAAATACCATGTTGTTGCACCGTCTGAATATGCGCCTATCCAGTTCGCCCTTCGCCTGTCTCCGGATTCAAAAGAATTGCACAAACTGGAATCTAATGCCACCTGTGATGGAGGGCCGGCAAGAATAAACATTAAACCTTCTAAAGTATTTCCTAATAAAGAACCAGGTGTAACCTGCCAAATGGCCTCAGAATTGTTCTTTAAAAAAACATTATCTAGTGAAGTACTGGTATCTAATGCAAATCTTGAATCGTTAATAACAGAGGATGCCATAGACTCTGCATTCTCGTAATCTTTGGTAAATAAATAAACTCTTGACAATAAAGCGGTGGCCGCGGGCTTTGTTGGGCGCAGTCGGTCTAAAACCACCGATGTTCCATCCGCTGCCACGTAATCCATATTTAAATCCGCTTGTGCCGATTTCAGATCCTCAATAATCTGTTGATAAACCAATTCTGTGGAGCTGCGGCTGGCAGAAGCATTTGCGGTATAGTTTGTAGACAACAGTAAAGGAACGTCGCCAAACAGATTAACAAGATAGAAGTAATTGAATGCACGCGAAAACTTCGCTTCGCCCTTCAACTGTTTCTTAACTTCCGCGCTGATATTGTTGTTATTTTCAATTCCTTCCAACACCGCATTGCTTGCATAAATGTATTCATACGCCTGACTCCATATCTCATCGACCGCAGCATTCCCGGCAATTAAATTATTTGTATACAATTGAACGCGTGTTTGAGACCCCTCATAGTCTAACAATTCATCGGCACTCAAACCTGGATACACGCTGAGACTATAAAAGCTAAATCCAGCCGACATTTTTGAGTAAATAGCCAATTGCGCAGCGTTGGCAGTAATATCACCCGAGAACACAACTGCACGGGTAAGTTCATTGACCGGAAGGTCGACTTCTACAAGCTTCTTACATGAAGAACTGAATAGCAATAAAAATATAATAGAAGAAAATAATTGTTTCATGTTTCGAGAATTATAAGGTTAGCTGAATACCTGCATTTACTGTACGCAGCGGTGGCAGAAAGCCTCTGGTTTCAGGATCTAGTCCCTCGTAGTCAGTAAAAGTGAGAAGATTTTGAGCCTGTATAAATATACGCGCACTTTGCAAAGGCACTCTATTCCTAAATACTTGCATGAGGTCGTAAGAGAGAGACAAGTTTTTTAACCGGATAAATGAACCATCCGTCAAAGTGCGCTCACTGAACGACGCCCTGTCGAATGCTGCAGAAACTGTAAAATCTGAAGTTGA
>DASWTL010000059.1:0-4245 GCA_036402155.1 Sphingobacteriaceae bacterium
GATAAATCCGGCTGATATCGAAACTATTACCATATTAAAAGATGCTGCAGCTTCTTCTTTATACGGATCAAGGGCTGCAAATGGGGTGGTATTAATTACAACTAAAAAGGGTAAGTCAGGTAAACCTGTTGTGAATTTTAAATCTTCGTTTGGAATATCACCAAAGTGGGCAACTGATAATTTTGAGGCTGCAGGCGTTCAGGAACAAACGAATATGCTATACCGCGTATTCCATGATTTAAATACCTCTGCGGGTAAAACTGCGGCTGTTGCGAATACAGATGCATTAAACCGGTTAAATTCCAGATTTAACAAACATGGTTATAAATTCTCTACAACAGGTACTGCGCTTTCTGAAAACGTGATGATCTCAGGCATGACCGATGGAATGGTAAATCGGGAGGGGACTTATTTTGACTGGGAGGATGCGCTTTTCAGAACTGCGGCCTATCAAACAAATGATCTTTCTGTAAGTGGTGGTGATCAGAATACATCCTATTATTCCTCGTTTTCTTACACAAGAGACCAGAGCCGGATCAGGATCAATGATTTTGATCGTTTATCAGGTCGCATAAACCTGGCACAAAAGGTTGGGAAATATGTGGAGTTTATTTCTAATGTCAATATTGCAAGGACAGGGCAAACAGGCTTTAATGATTCCAGAAATACAGGTTCAAACTATTTTATGCAATCAAGAAATCTGCTTTGGCCGTTTTACTGGCCTACCGATTATAAAACCGGTAACCCATATACAGCACGATTCGGCAGTTTAGCACAGAATACGGTTTATTATGACAATGAGTGGGAAAACGAATCCATTTCCAGGAGGATATCAGCTAATGAAACTTTAAATATTAAGTTTCTGCCTGAATTAAATCTGAAATCAGTATTCTCTTATGACAACACGCAGGTAAAAGATCATCTATACTACAGCGCTATTCATTTTAACGGATCGGCAACAAAAGGGTCTGTCAGTGAGATCAATACAAACATTAATAAATACGTATCGTCCACCACGCTGAATTATAATAAACTGGTCGGCTTACATAATTTCGGTTTATTAGTAGGTTTCGAGGCCGAAAAGAACAATACCGGTTTTGAACGCTCAACCGGAACAGACCTGCCATCAAGTTCATTGCATACTGTAGCTACAGCAGGACTTTTAAGCGCCAATGCTTATAGCTTTGGAAATTCTATTTTATCAGGCTTATCCCGTGCTGAATACAACTACAATCAGAAATATTTTGCATCAGCATCATATCGCCGCGACGGATCTTCAAAACTTAGTCCTGATACCAGATGGGGTGATTTTTGGTCTGTAGCCGGAGCCTGGACAATCAGTAGTGAGAGTTTCATGTCAAACATGGACTATATCAGCAATTTAAGGTTAAGGGCCTCATACGGGGTTAATGGTACACTTCCTGTCGACAATTATGCCTGGAGAGATCTTACAGGTTATAACTTAAAATATATGTCTCAACCCGGCGGAGGAATAAATTTGATTGCTAATCGTGATCTGACCTGGGAGACCAGTTATACTTCAAACCTTGCTTTAGAATTCGGATTGTTTGATCAAAGAGTAAGTGGAACCATCGAGTATTTCAACCGTGATTCTAAAGATCTGCTCCAGGATGTTCCTATATCTATGGCAACAGGTTTTAACACAACTCTGAGAAACCTGGGTGAGATTAATAACCGTGGCCTTGAACTGGAATTGGGCGGAGATATCATTCGCAATGGCGATGTAAGATGGAGTGCAAGCGTAAATGCGGCATTCATCAAATCAAAAGTTACCAAACTTTATCAGAGTCCGAATGCATCATCTGCCGGGGATGTTATCTGGTATGATCCTACCGGGGGCGATAGAAGAGCACAATTTATTTACCGGGAAGGTGAATCGACATTGGCTTTTTATGGTTACGAATGGGCAGGAGTTGATCAATCTAATGGCAGAAACGTATGGTATGTGAATAGACCCAATGATGCCGGAGATTTTCAGTTTAATGGAAAAGCGGCGACTTATAACTATAACAGGGCCGCTTATACTATAATTGGTGACGCCAATCCGGATGTTTATGGTGGCTTAAACACGGATGCAGCATTTAAGGGATTTTCACTGGCTTTGAACTTCAATTATAAATTAGGCGGAGATCTATATAACGGAGCTTATAAAGATGTGGCTGATGATGGATATTACTGGGAGCGGATAAGATCGCAGGATTATTATGATAACATGTGGACACCGGAAAACAAAAGCGGAAGCTTGCCGAAATTAGATGGAAATGATCTTACAGACCCGCAACAGTATAGCAGTCGCCAAATGTATGATGCAAGTTACTTAAGACTTAAAAACATCACCCTGGCATATAACTTACCCAAAAGTTTAGTTAATAGAATAGGTGTTTCCAACACAAGATTATATTTAAATGGCACCAATCTCCTGACTTTCTCTAAGTATAAAATTGCTGATCCGGAAGTTAATACATATGGAACCAGGGGCTGGGAAACTCCATATAGCAAAACGTATACAATGGGAATTGAATTGAGTTTCTAACGATTTTAAAGATGAATACGATGAAAATAGTAAATATATTTTTGACAGGAATGCTGGTCTTAAGCATATCTTCCTGCAATGATTTCCTGGATGTACAGCCAACTAATTATGGTGATCCCAAGACATCAATTCAAACGCCTGCGGATGCTCAGGTTATGATTAATGGACTGATGCGGAGTATGACAAGTGTAGATTATTATGGGAGAAACATGTTCATGTATGCTGATGCTAAGGGCGGTGATCTGACTGTTTTTTCACAAGGAAGGGGGCTTGACCCGCTATATGCCTTTAACCATTCGGCAACTACTAACAGTTACTCCGGGTTTTGGTCGCAGATCTATAATTGTGTTCTTCAGGCAAACAATCTTCTTGAAGGTATTGATAAAATAGAAGCTGCTGCCCCTACAACCAGTTTCAATACATATAAAGGCCAGGCGCTTACCGCCAGAGCTATGATGTATTTTGACCTGGTACGTTTGTATGGCAAATCGTATGATGATGCTAAAACATCGTTTGGTGTGCCTAATATTACCAAAATTCTTGCTTATTCTGATCAGCCTCTTCGGGCAACAGTTGAGCAGAACTATACCCAGATACTGGATGATCTTAAAAAAGCAGCGCCTTTACTCCCGAAAACAAAAACCAACGGGTACATTAATTACTATGCTAATTTAGCTATGCAGGCAAGGGTGTATCTGTATATGAAAGATTATGCCAATGCCTTGAAAGCTGCTGAAGAGATTATCAACAGTAATGTTTATACTCCTTATTCTAATGCCAACTGGGTAGATTCATGGAAAACGCCGTTTGGTTCAGAAGCGATCTTTGAACTGTCGATAGTTGCTAATGAAAATGACCTAACAACAGCTTCGTTGGGGTATTATCTGAGACGCAGATCGCATGGCGGAAGCGGAGTTCTGGGAAATTTCATGGCAAGCGACTATTACATTAACAGGTTGAAACAAGATCCCAATGATGTAAGATTAGGTATATTAAGTAATGACGAAACTTCTTCAACCCGATTAGGTGCGGTTTATAAATACAGTGGAAGTACCGCTTTATCTTACGATGGAAAAACGAATGTAACGGCAATTAATATTAAGGTGATAAGGTTGTCAGAGATTTACCTGATTGCAGCAGAGGCCGCTTTAACCATAGATAAATCTAAGTCAGCCACCTATCTTAATGTAATCAGGAAAAGGGCTCCGGGCTTGTTGCCTGCTACTCTATTAACGGTTACAGAAGATATGATACTTGATGAAAGAAGTAAGGAGCTTATAGGCGAAGGACATCGGTTCTTTGATATGATCCGCCTAAATAAATCCATTACTTTTAATGATGAGGTAGGCAGTCTGGTTATTTCTCACCGGCCGAAGACTATTGACAGAACATTTGCCAAAACGATATTGCCAATCCCCCAATCCGAAATTAATGCAAATCCGGGGCTGCAGGCTCAACAAAATTCCGGCTATTAGGAATATTTAAAGCAGAATTGCCCAAATATGGTCTTTAAGATTATGTTTGGGCAATTTTTTAGCCATTGTTGGTGTCCCCACCATAGCCGTTAACCTAAGTATTTAAGCCGCTGATTTAGAGACGATAACAAACGTGGCTTCGCCGCTAGACAAAGCTTGTCAGTTTTTCCCATATTTGTATTGCGTTATAATTAAAGAAAAGGCGGTTTTATTTTG
>DASWTL010000060.1:0-34584 GCA_036402155.1 Sphingobacteriaceae bacterium
AAATTGCAGAACGAAAATTAGCGAACCTTAAAAGCATGTATGGCGACCATCTGGAGACCCATTTGGTATTGGGAAAGGTAACGGATGCCATATTGGATTTTTCAAATAATAAAGATTTCGACCTGATTGTTATGGGAACCAAAGGTTCCTGGGGCATCATGGAAACCCTGTCCGGATCAGAGACTCAAATGGTAGCCCGAAAATCAAAAACACCTGTGCTGTCTTTGATGTGCGACCGGTCAGATCTGCAGATCCACAACATATTGCTGGTTCACAATTTCAGTCACCCGGCAAATGAAAATTTAGAACTGTTACATAAACTGATCAATGCATTTGATACAAAAGTTCATCTGCTTCAGATCTCCACTAAGAAAAATCACACAGAACAAACTGAAGTTGAAGCGAATATGAAACGTTTTGCTGAACTGAATAATATCAGTAACTACGAATGTCATTATTTAGATGATAAAGATGTGGAGAGTGGAGTTGTTCATTATAACCAGATGAGTAACATGGATATCATCTGTATTGGGACACACGGCAAAGCAGGTATTTTTCATCACAGTGAAACAGAGAAACTGATCAATCACTTATTCAAGCCTATCATTTCATTCCACTTAAACTCAAGCATCAAATCATGAGAGAGATAATAACACAAACATGGTCTTGGTGGTTTTCCGGGACCATGATAGCCGCTATCATGTTCTTTCTGCTGTATTTCGGCCAATCCTTTGGCTTTTCAGCTAATTTAAGAACCATTTGCGCCGCCAGCGGTCTGGGTAAAAAAGTAAAGTTTT
This sequence comes from Sphingobacteriaceae bacterium, assembly GCA_036402155.1. Lineage (GTDB taxonomy): Bacteria > Bacteroidota > Bacteroidia > Sphingobacteriales > Sphingobacteriaceae > DASWTL01. The sequence goes on from DASWTL010000060.1 coordinate 798, forward strand.
TTGACTTTAACTGGAGAAGTCAGATATGGAACCTGGTATTTCTGGTGGGTGCAATTGCAGGCGGATTTATTGCCAAAGAATTTCTGTCGCAGGACGGGCCGGTTGAAATTTCACAGGCTACCATTTCCGACTTGGGTGAACTTGGTTTTGCAGCACCTGAATCTTTACAACCAGCCGAATTATTTAGCCTGGAATCGGCTTTTTCACTTAAAGGATTCCTGATACTGGCAGTGGGTGGTTTAATGGTTGGATTTGGTTCCCGGTATGCCGGAGGCTGTACATCAGGTCATGCCATTAGTGGTCTATCAGATCTGCAATTACCCTCACTTATTGCAGTAATTGGCTTTTTTATCGGTGGAATGGTCATGACATTTTTAATCTTCCCTTTAATTTTCTAACATCTTCCCATTAATATTACTATCTATGAAGTTTATAAAATTTCTTTTACTCGGCAGTGTTTTCGGTATAGTAATGGCGAAGTCCGAGGCTATATCATGGTTTCGTATCCAGGAGATGTTCCGTTTCCAATCGTTTCATATGTATGGGATAATCGGTACCGCTGTAGTTCTTGGTGTGATTGGTGTGGCATTGATCAAAAAGTATAAGATACGCGACTTTCATGGCAACCCTATCCTGTTCAGCCCTAAAGACAAATCGGTTACCCGATATCTTGTAGGTGGATCTATATTCGGTCTTGGATGGGCATTAAGCGGAGCTTGTCCCGGCCCTATGGTGGTGAATATTGGATATGGTTTTTTATCCATGGCCATTGTATTTTTCTTCGCCCTGGTTGGAACATATCTGTACGGACTATTCAGAAACCGGCTTCCTCACTAATTAAAGCATTCAACGCACCTTGTTAAAAACACACTCCCTGATAAGGCTTTTAGATGAGAGCCTTCGGCATGGCAACAAGAATCAATTCCTAAAACAGACAAGAAGTCCGGCAGGTTGTATAACCACGGACTTTGTCTACTTTAAAAGCATCATGAAAAGAAGTTTAGCCGGGATTATGGTATTCCTTTTAGCATTCCATAATCTGCTTTATGCACAAGAGCATGCTGGAAGTCCGGTTAATCAGGATAGTGCTAAGATGATCGAGAAAGATACCACCACGCTGGCATCGGCATTCAAACAGGGGCAGCTTAAAGGAAACATCCGGTATTTTTTCATGGCAACAGATAACAAAAAGGGGCTGACGGATTACTATGCCCATGCACTGGGCGGTGGCCTGCGGTATGAAACCGGTAATTTCCATGGCTTTCAACTGGCAGCAGGTATCTACACCATCTTAAATATGGGTTCTTCTGATATGACTCAACCCGATCCGGTAACCGGACAGTTTAACCGATATGAAATAGCACTGTATGATCTGGAACATCCTGGTAAGAAGAAAGATATGAACAGGCTTGAAGAGGCATACCTTAAATATAATTTTAAGGGTTCAAAAGTAATTTTGGGCCGGCAACTAATTAATACACCATTTATTAATTTACAGGATGGGCGCATACGCCCAACAGCAGTAGAAGGTCTATGGGTTGAATGGAATGAATTTAAAGGCCTGAAAATTGAGGGTGGCTGGATCTACGCCATTTCTCCGCGCGGAACAACAGCATGGCATAAAACCGGGAACTCTATTGGCCTTTACCCGGTGGGTATGAATGTCAAGGGCACTAAATCGCAATATTATCAAGCCGTAGAAACTAATGGCGTTGCAATAGCAGGTATCACGAAGAAAATAAACAACATAAAATTACAGGCATGGGATTTAGTTACTGAAAATGTTTTCAATACGGCCATGCTTCAGGCAGATCTACAACTGTCTCTGAAGGAGAGATCAACAGTGTATGCCGCTGCACAGTTTATCCGACAGGATGCTATAAATAATGGAGGGAATGATAATCCGGAGAAAAGGTATTTTCAAAAAGACGGCAAAGCTATAACTTTTGGTGCAAGCGCAGGATGGAAAAACAAACAATGGGAAGCCAATATAAACTATAACCGGATCACAGCGCATGGGCGCTACTTAATGCCCCGTGAATGGGGACGTGACCCATTTTTTACCTTTATGCCGCGCGAACGCAATGAGGGATTTGGTGATGTTCATGCATTTATGGCCAAGATCAACTATCATATTCCACAAACTAAGTTGAAAACCTCATTGTCCGGCGGTTATTTTAATTTACCACAAACCAATAACTTTAGATTAAATAAGTATGTTGTACCTTCGTATACGCAGGTTAACTTTGATACAAAATATTCCTTTGAAAAAATTTTTAAAGGACTTGACGCCCAATTACTGGTGGTTGGTAAGTTTTCAGATGTGAAGGAATTAAACAATAATGCTATTTTTAACAAGGTTGACATGCTGCATTATAATTTTATCTTAAACTATCATTTTTAGTCCGTTATGATTACAGCACCCGGTTTTAGTTCAACATTTGAGCCTGCTCTGCTCCAGGAAATGCAGGAATGCGGTGAGTTAAAGCATTTTAAAGAGGGAGATGTTATTATGGACTATGGTAAATACATCCGTATGATGCCTATCATCGTAAAAGGAACCATAAAAGTTCTTCGTATGGATGAGAAGGGAAAGGAGATCCTGTTATATTATTTATCAAGCAATGAGAGTTGTTCAATGGCATATAGCTGCTGTGTAGAAGCCAAAAAAAGTGAAGTAAGGGCTATTGCAGAGGATGATGTTGATTTGATAGCAATACCTCACAACAAGCTGGATGAATGGCTTTGTAAATATCCAAGCTGGAAGAATTACATTATGCGTAGTTTTAATGAGCGCTTCCTGGAATTGCTTAAATCAATAGAAAGCATTGCTTTTCATAAATTAGATGAGCGGCTTATAGCCTACCTAAAGGAGAAGCAGAGGCTAACGGGTTCAAGTGTGATAAAGGTTTCTCATTATGTAATTGCTGATGATCTGGCAACTTCCAGGGTGGTTATCTCCCGCTTACTGAAGCAACTGGAAAACGAGGGCAAAATACTGCTTTACCGGAATGAAATAAAGCTGCTGAAGGACTTTAACTGATAAATTATTCCTAAAAACCGTCTAATAAAACTTTACAAATGCGCTTTTTCATGTAACTTTTGTCACATTCAATTGTTTGAATATCATCGACCTTTATAACGGCCGGTTCAACAAACGGTTAGGTAAAGATGACTGATAATCAGCATGAAGCAGAGAAAACACTGATCAGCGTTTCCCGGGCATTGATCCTTCTTACGGTGCTTTTTATTGTAGTTGCAAGTGTATTTATAGGCTTACTATTTGATTTTGGATCAGGACCCCAGTCCGATACCCGGGTGACAACTGCTCCTGCCCCGGTTTCAGAACCTGCTATGTCTGCTCCTGCTCCGCCAACTGTACAGAAAGAGCCTGAAAGCAGCCTTTGGATTGCCCCTGATGAAAGTAAACTGCCTGAAGGAAGCGAACGTGAAGTTATACTTTATGGCAGGGATCTGATTGCCCATACATCTAAATATCTTGGTCCACGAGGCAAAGTGGCCACTATAAGCAATGGCATGAATTGCCAGAATTGTCATTTAGATGCAGGCACCAAACCCTGGGGTAACAATTACTCTGCCGTTTATTCTACCTATCCCAAATTCCGGGCACGCTCAGGAACCAATGAAACCATTGTAAAACGAATTAACGACTGTTTTGAGCGAAGCTTGAACGGAAAGCCGCTGGATAGTACCAGTAACGAAATGAAAGCTATGATTGCCTATATGAAGTGGCTTGGCACCGGTATTGAAAAAGGTAAGAAACCTGCAGGTGTTGGTCTTCAGAAACTGGCCTATCTTCCGCGTGCAGCCGACCCCAAAAAAGGCGCTGTGGTTTACACCGCCAATTGTGCATCCTGTCATGGTAATACTGGCGAAGGGCTTCCTAATGGCGATCAGAGCGAATTTATCTACCCTCCGCTATGGGGTAAAAATAGTTATAATGATGGCGCCGGATTATACCGTATATCTAATTTTGCCTCTTATGTAAAAAACAACATGCCTCTGGGGGCAACTCACGAAAATCCTCAGTTGAGTGATGAAGAATCCTGGGATGTAGCCGCATATGTAAACTCCCAGACAAGGCCGCATAAAGATCAATCTAAAGACTGGAAGGATATCAGTAAAAAACCCATTGATTTTCCGTTTGGTCCTTACGCTGATAAATTTTCAGAGAAACAGCATAAATTCGGCCCGTTTGAACCGATACTTTAGTATTGAGTACTGAGTATTTAGTATTGAGATTCCGACCCAAACATTCAACCTTCAACTTAAAACGTACAACCTAAAACAGCCCACACACGTCCTTCGACTCCGCTCAGGATGACCCGCAGCCAACTTAACAACTTACAACCTCCAACCTCCAACTCCCAACTCCCAACTCCCAACTTAAAACTACAACTAACAACCTACAAACTCCAGCCTTTCCGGTATTCCCGTTTAACAAATTGGTTTACTGCATCAAAATTGGTCACTTTCATATTTTCACTATCCCATTGCAGCTTACGATATCTTCCCGGATAATATGTTCTTCCATTTCCGGTTTCCTGGATATCATATCCACGAATAGCGAGGTTTGCTACTAACGCTGCTTCGGTTAACGGACCGGCCTTTTCAAATGGAGAACTTACTTCCTTGTTTCCATGCCCGGCAATACAAGCTTCAACCCATTGCCTGTAATGACCATCAAGCTGATCAGGGACGCGCTCCAGGGTTTGAGGCACCTCTACCTCCGAATTACGGCTAAGGGGTATTAAACGGGCATTACGGGCATATGTATTGGACATCATCTTGCCCTGTGTACCAATAAATAATGTACCGTTACCGCCGTCTCCAAAGGCTTCGCCATCTTCGAGTTCTATTGGCCGCTCCGGACGGATACCGCCATCCATCCAATGTAAGGTGACATCGCCCTGGGTTTTGGCTGTTTTAGGAAATGTGAGTGTTACGTGACTTGATGGAGGGCAGCTTTCAGGGAAATACCCTTGCTTCAACGAATCAACATAAACTGTTCCAACACTAGCCTCAACATCTTTCGCGTATGTCAGATCTAAAACCCGGAACGGAGCTTCCATCAGGTGAGGTCCCATATCACCAAGGGCTCCTGTACCGTAATCCCACCAGCCGCGCCAGTTAAACGGTACTAGTTTATCCACATAATCCTTTGCCGGCGCTGTTCCCAGCCACAGATCCCAATCCAGGGTTTTGGGAATGTCAGCCTTCACAGCAGGCCATGGGATGCCCTGAGGCCATGCCGGACGGTTTGTCCAGGTATATACGGTATGTACATCGCCGATTATTCCGGCATCATACCATTCCTTCATCTGTCGGGTACCATCAATGGATGCTCCCTGATTACCCATTTGAGTAACCACCTTATATTTTTTTGCGGCATCAGTCAGTAACCGTGCTTCATAGATATCATGGGTTAATGGCTTTTGAACATAAACATGCTTACCTAACTGCATGGCATGCAGGGTAATAATGGCATGATTGTGATCAGGTGTTGCTACAGAAACGGCATCAAATGATTTTGAATGCTTATCGAACATTTCCCTCCAGTCCCTGTAATATTTTGCTTTCGGAAATGCTTTAACAGATCCCGATGCCCTGTTATCATCAACATCGCATAAAAAAGCGATATCGGCTTTGCCGGAGCTATTAAAATAAGCAATATCTGACTGACCTTTGCCTCCAACTCCAACCGCGGCTATAACAAGTTTATCGCTGGGGGCAACAAAACCCGCGCCCCCGACTACATGGCGTGGAACAATCATAAAACCGGCAGCGGCGGCCGAAGCACTCTTTATAAAATTGCGGCGTGATGCCAATAGCTTTTTACTTTTCAAATCTGACATGAGTTAGATACAGGAATTACATACTGAAATACACGATGCACAAGCTGATATATTTTTTGTGTAATCGTGCAGTATAGTATAAACAGTTAAAACCGGCCCTGGTAGTAGATAACTATTGAATTTCAAGGTAACATATTGGTCTTCAGGCGATTTTTAACCACCTGTGCGAAATCCAACTCAATAATTCAAAAAACACGGTAAATCGTTTTGCTGTACTACCGAAGCCGGGGTGAAAAGAAGTTTGTGGCAAGATGATCCCCTAAATTATTTGTTTGTGGGCACGAACCAAGCCTCAGCTCCTTTGTACAACGCCACATGTGCATTAGTATTTTAAATTTTCGTAGATTGTGAGCGTGATTAAAAAGGGATTCATTTTAGTCTTTAATTTATTGTTCTTCGGCTTTTCATTTATTACAATAGCTCAGGAATATGAACAAACCACGTGGCTTGGATTTACTGATCAACTGGGAACACAAATCCATGATATAGATAATCATGGAAATGCGTATGTAAGTATGAGTCACTCCTATAATAAGTGGAGCAGCTTCCTATTCCCAAACGGCGAGGCCGATGGGCCTAAAGTGTTTGCTAAGCTAAGCCCTGAAGGTAAGTTGCTATGGTCACTGCCTTTCAATCATACCATTTACCAGGTGAAAGCTGACGAGCAAGAGAATGTATATGTCTCTGGAGTAGGAAGAGTTACATTATCAACCGGTGAGGTGCTTCCCAGCGGTTCTTTCGTTATCAAATTTAATAAAACCGGAAGGTCGCTGTGGGGGGTGGTTAATGAAGCCAGCCATTCCTCTCTTACATCAGGCCCTATAGCCTTGGCAAATGACGGAATTTTCTGGAATGCATCCTTTTATAATGTGACTAATCTGCAAGGCAGAAAATTAACTGCAGCAGTACCAGGTTCGCCGGATAGCTTCGTCGCAAAAATTAACAGTTTGGGAACCATCACTGCCTTATACCACGACAATCATTCCTCCGTTATTCAAGAAATGGTAGAAGCCGAAAACGGCAATGCGGCATTTCTTATCACTCGTGGCGGTATACCTAAATTTAAGGTAGTACTTAATGAAAAATGCCAGATAGTATCAGATAAGCCGTTTATACTGTATGGTGATTTCCCTCCCAGGGTAAATAAAACTGCCAACGGATACGAAATGCTCAGCCGGATCGGAACACACACTGCATCAGGATACACCGAACGTGGCTTCTATCACATTCGTTTTGACAGAAATTTGGATTTGATAGATTCTGTTAAAATATTCAATGCGTACGACCCTATGTTTCATTCTAATGGGGTTCCCTTGATACTTGAATCGGCCGGGAGTACTGCAACGGGGTTCTTCATTGAAACTATACCAAAACCCTTTCTGATAAGTCATCGGAAAGAATGGTTATACATGGACACTGACTACAATCTTACGGTTATTCCAAATGAGAATGCCGCGTACACTATCGGTGACGATCCTTTCAGCCGTTATTACGTAAAAATGGTTGGAGATACACTGCACATGCTTGTCAGGCGCTTTACATATCCATACGGCAATACATTCACCTTCAATAAGCAAGTATATACAACGGAAAAAAATAATGACTTCAGCTGGTTCTGGGCAAAATATGTGTTCAAGGGGCCACAGACATGTGATTACATTCGCGTTAGCACGGTTCAATCTGGAAAGGAAGGCAGCCGGGCGGCTAAACTACGCTTTACGCTTTCTGCATCATGCCTTGCTACGGAAGATATAACCATTACTATATCTTCACAAAACATAAGAGACAAGGACGATATAGATATTCCTCCATCAGTCACCATAAAGAAGGGAGAATCTTTTGTTGATTTAGAGCTACAGGTCACAGACGATAATGTAATAGAGGAAGCCGAAAACTTCAGCGTTGACTTTTCTACTGCAAAAGGTTCAGCTTATAAACTAAGTAAAGCAACTGAAAGGGTACTTATTGAAGATGACGATGAACGACAACTGGTGGTTTATTTTCCTCCACAGGTTACCGAAGGTGCATCAGATGTGATCAGCGTTTCAATTCCTGATGGGAAGATGTTTCCAACGGATATACTTCTTTTACTCAAACTTAAATCATCGGCTTTTACCGCCGATACGCTGCTAGACTTTGCCTACCCTTCTCTAATGCTGCCTGCTTATACCAACCGTGTTGAGATGTCTCTTACAGCATCAAATGACGATTTGCTGGAAGGCGATGAATTTATTGAAGGCGATCTGACAGCAAATGCCCCAGGATCGGGTACTCTTTCCCAACTTAGACAAACGGTAAAAATAATAGTCATTGATCCGGATAATACCTATGAAAACCGTTTATTTAATATTACACCGGGTCTGGATACAATTCGGGAGGGAAACTCTCAAACCTACTATATAAAACTCAAAGACCCGCTTACACTGCAGCGACCGATAGCTATAGAAGCGCAGCCTTCTCAACCAATACCTTTATTCATACAACATACCCCGGCAGCATTCAGATACAATACAGCGGGGAACTACTTGACAGTTCTGCATACGGAAAACTTCTCTCCAAACCCAAAAAAAAGTATTATATTCAACTGGAATGCTACAGATCCGCATACGGGCAGCTACCGATTCTCCTGGCGCAATGACGATTCCGGAAAAATGGAAATTTTTCTGCCGGACAAAGATTTCCATTTCACTGAGGTTCCGAATACATTCTCTCCAAACGGTGATGGTATAAACGACACTTGGACCATTAAATCACTACAGGGAATAAGATGTTTTGTTTGGATCTATAACCGTTATGGCATCCTCCTTTATCAATCCGAAAATTATAGCCAGCCATGGGATGGCAAATGTAATGGAACGAACCTGCCCGAGGGATCATATTATTACAAGATCAGCGTTGCGGATAAACAATTTGGAGGAAACATCAATATCATCAGATAATACTTTTTTAGAATATTAATCTTCAGAAGTCGGCGGTGGTTGGGGGGTGGAATCTAAACCTTTTACTTCCCGATACAGAACTTCGAGAAAATATTTTCCAGCAAATCATCCGTGGTAACTGTGCCCGTTATCTCGCCAAGGTAATATAACGCCTGTTTGATATCCATAGCCAGAAAGTCAGAAGTAACAGGGTTATCGATCCCATCAAGCACACGGGTTAAAGCATGCTCTGTATGCTGCAAGGCTTCCAGATGGCGGATATTGGTTACCATCACATCATCTGTACTGATCTGGTGAAGGTCTACTTTGCGCAGAATTTCATCTTTCAGCTCCTCAATTCCTTCCAGATTTTTTGCAGAGATGAAATTGGGATCGAATGCCGATAATTCTTGTTGCTGATGCGGACTTAGAAGGTCGGATTTATTAACTACCATCATCACGGGAATGTTCAGCAAGTTTACATTTTTTAGCTGGTCTTCAATTTCATGAAGCCCCTGGGAAGGGTCAACAAGGTAAATAATGAGCTTTGCGGACCGCATTTTTTCCATGGTTCGCTCCACGCCTTTTGCCTCGATGATGTCGAGCGTTTCCCGTATGCCGGCAGTATCAATAAACCTAAAAGTTATACCATGAATATTCACCTGATCTTCGATAGTATCTCGGGTTGTTCCGGCAATTTCCGAAACAATGGCCCGTTCCTCATTCAAAAGCGCATTTAACAGCGTTGATTTGCCTACATTGGGTTTACCCGCGATTACTGCCGGTACGCCATTTTTCAATACATTTCCCTGCTCAAAAGACCGGATCAATCTATGAAGTACTTTATTTATCTGAAGAATAAGATCCTTCAACTGGTCGCGGTTAGCAAATTCAACATCTTCCTCACCAAAATCAAGCTCGAGCTCAATCATGGAAGCAAAATGGATGAGTTGCTCACGCAAAATTTTAAGTTCGTTAGAAAAGCCGCCGCGCATTTGCTGCATAGCCACCTGGTGCGATGCCGATGAGTTGGAGGCGATCAGATCAGCAACCGCTTCGGCTTGCGAAAGGTCCATACCACCATTCAAAAATGCTCTCAGGGTGAACTCTCCGGGCTTTGCAGCGCGTGCTCCTTCCTTAATAAGAAGCTTAATAATACTTTCAATGATATATTTAGAGCCATGCGTAGAAATCTCTACCACGTTATCTTTGGTATAGGAATGGGGTGCAATGAACAGCGATACAAGTACCTCATCAAGTATGGCCTCACCCTCACGGATTGTGCCGAAATGAATGGTATGTGATGCCTGTTTAAGGAGGTCTTTACCTGCAAAAACCTTATTGGTTATCGTTATAGCCTCAGGGCCTGATAACCGGATGACCCCAATGGCCCCAATGCCGGAAGGGGTTGCCAGTGCAACTATGGTATCGGTATCGTAAATAACTCCTGACTTATTTTTACTCATACGCAAAGGTACTTATAGTAAATAAATCAGGAACTGATAACAAGTACTATTTAAATGTGTATGACAATTGAGTGCCTTTATAGCCGGGAGCCATCACAGGGCTGATACTCAATGAAGAATTAGTGGCTTTTTTATGCAAATGCGGCACCAGTACCCCAACGGATGCCCCCAGGGCATACCCCAAAAGATTATCAGTGAGAAAATGCTTCCCCCCTTCTAAGCGATAATATCCAACAACTGCCGGCACTATAGCAGCGGCGGCCCAAACATAAGGCTTTGCGCGTGAGTCGGGATTAAAATCACTGAACACCTTGGCAGCAAAAAAGGTTGCCGATGCGGTAGCAGCCACATGTCCCGCATAGAATGAACGCTGGGCATCGTTATCTATGCGTTGTTCCATTGGCAAAGAGGTATTGTAAACTAATGGCCTGCTTCTTTCCACATTTCCGGCAGTCAGGGTAAACATCGCTCCGGTGATTGACATCGTTTCAAGATACAACGCCATAATCTGACCGGCTTTTCTGCCTTCGTTCTTATTCAAAAGCATGGCAATTGGCGCAACAAAAGACGCATAGAACGGGTAGTAGCTAAGTTTGTCTGCACGTTCAGAATAGTTACCTGCCGCAAAGCGATCAATACCATTTACATCATTGGTAGAAAGACTGTTCACCTCTGCTTCTGTCAGGTGTTCCTTGTCTCTTACCATCGTAAATCCGAGGTAATTTAACCCTACTCCCACCGCAATGATGGGTGCATCTACTTTAAATTTAGTTCGATATGGCGAGTCATCCTGGGCGAAAACAGACACGCTGCAACTTAATATTATAATCAACGTCTTTATTAAATTCATAAATTCTATTTTTATTTCCTGAACAACAGCCGGTATAAAAGGTTTTGTCGGCCAAAAATCCTAACTTCAATAAGTTACTGCAGGTACTTTCAATTTGTATCAACAAACTTATTGAACGGCGATATGTTGCAGCTTTTTAAACCATCAATCCTTAAAGAATGAATTTACCACTGACTGTTAGAAGGTCTATAGAATTACTTGGATTGTTCCTGCTGGGAACTATTATTGTTGCCGGAAAAAACATTATTATGCCTGTTTTGATGGCATTTTTTATCAGCATTATGCTGCTTCCGGTTTATCGATTCCTTAAAAAATACAAAATCCCTGAATCGCTTGCTATTTTTATATCTATTCTGATGGTTGCAATTGGGGTTTCAAGCATCGTATGGTTTTTTTCATCACAGATAGGAAAACTTGTGGCTGATTTCCCTCAAATACAGGAGAACGTATCTCTCCATCTTGCCGCCTTAAGTAAATGGATTAATAGTATATCTGATTTTTCAACAGCTGAACAGTTAAAATTTCTGAATGAACAAAATGCCAAACTATTGAACTATGCTGCTTCCATGCTGCAGGGGGCAGCCATGTCGGTAACCAGTGCCTTAATTTTTATTGGTTTGCTGCCGATATATATTTACCTGATGCTGTTTTATAAAAACCTGCTTATCCGCTTTGTATTTATGTGGTTTAAAGAACCTCAGCATAAGAAAGTGGAAGAAGTTATGAAAGAGAGTGAGAGCATCATTAAAAGTTACCTGCTGGGCCTGCTCATACAGATTGCTTATATCACCATTTTGCTTGGCGGAATACTGATGATCATCGGAATTGAACATGCCTTACTTATCGGCGTGATCTTCGCCATCCTGAACCTGATACCGTATGTTGGCGCACTGATTGGGAATGTTATTGGTGTTGCATTAACCCTAACCTCTTCCCAGGAGCTATGGCCGATCTTCACTGTGCTTGGCGTAATAGCCTTTGTACAGTTCCTGGATAATAACATCCTGATGCCGCGGATTGTCGGTTCGAAAGTAAAAATCAATGCATTGAGTGCCATTGTGGGTGTGTTTGCCGGTGGCAGCATTGCCGGTATTCCGGGAATGTTCCTTTCGCTGCCCGTTATTGCTGTTCTAAAGATCATCTTCGACCGGTCTGATATGTTCAGACATTGGGGTGTATTGCTTGGTGATGAACGGCCCGCAAAAAGCCCGATGAGTTTCCCATATTTAAGGCGGAAGGACAGAAAAACGGTGGAGAAGATTAAAAGTGAGGATGATAAATCTGAGAAGAAGAAATGAGGTCAAGATAATCAAAACAGGATTAGAATCCTGCTGGCCCTGTCAAACTATTTATTATTAAGATTTTTTATTTAAAAGGTACTTGGCGCACCTCTTTAACCATAGCTACTTCTAGTCGGGCAATTTCTTTGTATGCCAAAAATAAGCAATTTAAACCCAAATATGGCACTTTTTTTGCTTTTCTACACCTTGTTAAACATTTAAACTTAGGAGGAAATGTTATGGCACTTATCAAATTTAATGAAGGTAATAACCGCACCAGTTTAAACCCATTCACCGACGTTTTTGAATCATTTTTTAATGATTCTTTTTTCTCAGATCGCATGATCTCACGGGTTCCGGCAGTAAATATCTGTGAAACCGAGGGAGAGTACCAGATTGAACTTGCAGCACCAGGTTTAAAGAAAGAAGATTTCAAAATTAATCTGGACAGGAACATGCTGAATATCTCGGTTGAAAAAACCGCAGAGAATCAGGAAGAGCATAAAAAGTATAACAAAAGGGAATACAGTTATACTTCCTTTGTACGCTCTTTCGCATTACCTGATACAGCGGATGACGCTCACATTGATGCGGAATACACCGATGGTGTATTAAACATTAAAGTAGCAAAAAAAGAAGAAGCAAAAATGGCTACAAGGGAAATTCCTATAAAATAAACTATCAGACATGCGAAAAACTTAAAAATCCGGGTAAACCCGGATTTTTTATTGGAGTTTAAGTTTCTGTCTGTGATTAATTCAATAAGGACTCAACTTACTGAGGCCAACCTGACGATCTCCTGAATTTCATTAAGCATATCCTGAGTTAAAGGCTTCGAAAAAAACTTATTGACAGACGGATATTGTTTCGAACGCTGGATATCCCGGTCATTCAATGAAGATGTCAGTATAAAAATATGGATGTGTTTAACAAGAGAATGTTTTATATCCTCAAACTTATCAAGGAACTGCCATCCATCCATACAGGGCATCTGCAGATCTAACAAAATAACATTGGGCAGGTATTTATAATCTCTGTAATTAATTAAAAGAGCACATAAGGCCCGTTCAGCATCTGAGTAGGAAGATACTTTATCAAAAAAGCCATTCCTTTTGATAACCATCTCCGCAATCCGTAAATTGATCGGATAATCATCGATTATAATTACACTTGTGTACATATCCTTATGATTAGACACAAAGCATAACCAATTCAATGCCGTTTAATTACCTATCATTAAAGGCTTTAAACACAGTACAGAATATTTACGCTGTATGAATCTGACTAACAGTGCCTATATTAACATGCAATCATGCCGGGGGATATCATTCGATAACACTTTCTATTTTACCATATCTCCTCACCCGCAGGGCAGCTTGTTCTTTATGACCCATAAATCCTTCAATATCACATAAGCGCATGGCATAATTCCCAATAACCACACTGGCTTCTTCCGTACATCTTTGATAGGTGCAGTTTTTAAGGAACTTACCAACCCAAAGTCCGCCGGTATATTTAGCTGCCTGTTTTGTTGGCAGCGTATGATTAGTACCAATCACTTTATCACCATAGGCAACGTTTGTTTCAGGGCCAAGAAACAATGCCCCATAATTAGTCATGTTCTTCAGAAAATAATCAGGATTTTTTGTAAGCACTTCCACATGCTCGTAAGCTAACTTATCTGCTTCGATCAGCGCTTCCTTTTCATCATCTACCAGGATAACAAACCCATTATCTTCCCAGGCTACACGGGCGATGTCGGCAGTTGGAAGTGTTTGCAGCTGACGCTCAATTTCTGCAAGGGTATCATTAGCCAATTTTTCGGAAGTGGTAATTAGTGCTCCGGGTGATGTTGGGCCATGCTCTGCCTGACCCAATAAATCACATGCAACCATTTCGCCGTCGGCTGTTTCATCGGCAATTACCAGTATCTCTGTGGGGCCAGCAAACAGATCAATTCCTACACGTCCGTAAAGCTGACGTTTAGCTTCGGCCACATACGCATTGCCGGGCCCTACAATCATATCAACGGGCTGTATAGTCTCAGTGCCGACTGCCATAGCAACCATCGCCTGAACACCTCCCAACAGGTAAATTTCATCGGCGCCTGCCAAGTACATTGCTGTTACCGTTGCAGCAGGTATTTTACCATTAATTGGCGGCGTACAGGCTATCACCCGTTTAACACCCGCCACCTTAGCGGTTAAAATACTCATATGTGCCGATGCAACCATCGGGTATCTTCCTCCCGGAATGTAGCAACCAGCACTGTTTACAGGAATGTTTTTATGTCCAAGAAAAACTCCCGGCAACGTTTCTACCTCAATATCAGTAATAGATGCCCTTTGGTGTTGTGCAAAATTGCGGATCTGAGCCTGTGCGAATTTGATATCATTCACCACTTCCGCCGGCACACTGCTGATAATGTCCTGGATCTGGGATTCACTTAAACGAAATGATTCAGGCGACCATTTATCAAGCCTCTCCGAGATTGCCCGAACTGCAGCGTCTTTCCCAGCTTCTATTTCTTTAATCAGGTTACTAACCGTTTCCTTAACTTTTTCATCTGCCGCATGAAGATCTGTTTCGCTCTTTCCGCGTTTTAAATATCTGACCATAATTTTATTTTATAGTATAGTTATTAAATCATTATCTATGCTTTGTTCTACGATCCGTGAATAAATTGGGCGAATATGAGGTCCTTAAATCCGTCGCCATGATGATCAGCCACTACAGATTTATCACCTCCTGCAGATGGCAGTCTGGTAACCGGTTTAAGGCTTTCCAGAGTCCTTATCACATTTTCTGCTTCGTGCCCAAAGCCTGCTAAAGCAAAACAGGTCAGGGTAATCATGCTAAATTTCATCGAAATTAATTTGAGTATTGAATTTTGAGTATAGGAACAGCATCTTACTTTAAATAATTTCCTTTTTTGAGAAGCTCGGCCCACTTTAAATATCCTTTGCCATTTAGATGAAGGCCGTCAAATGCATAATCTTTATCAAGCCTGTTGTCTTTATCCAGAAATGGCGTATAGAGATCAATCATTGTGATGTTTTCGCTAACAGCCAGCATCTTTATACCATTGTTTACCGCCAGAATATGCTCATCTTTATTAAAATGCGCTAAAGCCGGTTTGAACGTGTTATTTACCGGCAGTAATGTATGGATGAATATCTTAGTACGTGGCGATCCCAGCTTAATCCGGCGAATTATTCTCTGGTAGTTTTTTATAATCATTGAATCAGGGAAACCTCTGCCAACATCATTTATACCAAGCAGTATAAAAACTTTAGACGGTTTACCTTCAATAACTTCATCCAGACGTTCCAGTACACCAAACGTGTTATCTCCGGGAATACCCCTGTTTTTAGCATGTCTTGTACCTAATAGTTCTTCCCAGTTACCATAGGCCGTTATACTGTTTCCTAGAAAAATAATGTCCCTCCTGGAATTTGGAAATGACCTGAACTGACCAGCCCTCGCATCGTAAATTGCAGGACGGGTGGTACTGTCTACCTTCACTTGAGCCTGTGTAGGCCAGGCCGTAAGAAGGAAGAAACAAAAAACAATTAGAAATCTGAACATATACTATTTTTTATGGTTGCAGCTCTTTTAATGGAATTTTGGCTAAATAAATGGATGTCTTGCCTTCGTGTGAGGAATAATAACTAAACCATAATTTGCCATTATGCACCACCATTCCGGGATAGCTTGTATCACCTTTGCTGGGAAGTTTAATTGTCTTTAGAAAATTACCATTCAGATCTGCTATGCGAATACCAGTCTGAGCCCCGGCCGGCTCGTATAAACGTGATCCTATAATGATATGGTTATTATGAAAGATAAAATTAGGACCACCAAGGCGCATCTGGATCTTATTGTAGCTCCAGTTAGTGTAAGGAGGTTCACTTTGAGCAAAAACACCCATCTGATCCCCTTCTTCTCTTCTGATAAGAACATGGATTCGGTCGTTTTTATCAAACCTGACCGCCGATTCATTCGGATATCCATCCACATCCAGTTTTGATACTTTTTCAAAATACTTACCGTCAGTAGTTTTCATCAGGTAAGGAGTCCGACTGCCGTAATCGATTCCATATCCAACTCCTTTATGCCAGGTAACACGCCATATCCAGTTTCTTCCTGTTAATACCTCCGGATCAATGACTGCTTTCTCAGGTGCTGAAAAATTCTTGCCTGAAGCATCTGAGAATGAAACCAGAGGATACATGCCAAGTAATTTAGAACGCACTTTCTGATCATAAACCGATCCGCCGATCATCGCCATAATCCTTCCATCCGGTGTAACTGATATTTTGGGGTCTCTTACATCTATTCCTTCCATCTCAAGCAGTGCTACACTCTCCCATTTTTCGCCATCAACGGATCTTATTATACGGGCCTTACCATCTGTACCGGGCATATGACCAGAACCTTCACGAAAGCTGCAATAAAAGGCCCCTTTAAACCAAATTAACTCTGTAAACGCACTATGCGGAGCAGTATCCCAGATTTTAGATACCTGAATAGTGTCTTTTGCTTTCATGCTTTTTTTTGTTGCTCCGCAGCTAAACAGAACAAAACAGATACCTAGCAACGACATGCTGATTAATAAGCCCTGAATTTTAAGTCTTAAGTACATAGATTAATTCTTTAGTAAATGATGAGTATCGATAAAATTGATCAGGCTTTCTGACATCACTTTATGATCTTTTACCCGGGGATGTCCGGCTGAGTTTTTGTATGGAAAAAAATGTGTATAAACTCCTTTGTCTCCAAGGTTTTCAACTGCCGCCTGGATATACCCTGGCCACTTTGAACCGGCCTGGGTAGCGCCCATACTGCCTAATGTGCAGATAATATTTGCCCGGGGATATTCCTTCCTGATATTCTGAATGAAAGTTTGATAAGCCTGAATAATCGATTCTTCTGTTGGCGGAGTTGAACCAAACCTTCTTTTAAATTCTTTAAAATCAGTTCGACCTACAATACCTGCATCGTTCTGAAGTAAATTAACGACCACAACATCAGGAGTAAATTTGGAAAAATCCCAGATACTCGTTGAGTCTGCCGGATTAGTAAGATTGTAAATTTCGGGCATAATTGCCGGAGCCCAACTCACCATTAATCCGATACCGCTTTTACCAATACATGAATATTGCGCTTGATAATGCCTGGCGGTTAATGCGGCATAGCTTAAATAGTTGTTTTCAAATTTGCTTGCACCTGAATCACCGCCTGTAGTATCTTCAATGGCATGTCCGCAGGTAACTGAGTTTCCATAAAATTCGATTTTATTTTTTTTCAGTTTGGGTGGCGGTAGTATTTTTCCGTTATCCAACTGCAAGCCGAAAAACTTAGTAAAACCCCGGCCATATTCTTTATGATATTGTGTGATCTTAAAAAGCTCTATAGTATGATTTCCAACAGGAAGATTTTCAGCCAGAGTATAAAATTTTCTGGCTGTATCCATTTTCAGTTTGTGAACATTGCCCCCATCTACAATCACATTATAATAATTCTGCCCTTTCTCATCTTTAAGCAATGCTTTGATCCCTGTTCCATTAAAATTTATTCTTAAGGCAGTTCCGGACCAATATAACTCTGCTGCATCCTCCTTCATCCCAATTCTTCCTTCATATTGAATTTGAGTATGGGTATATGGAATAAACAGGCGACTCTGTCTACTTTCATTGGCAACTCTTTGTCTGGCCTGACATCCAGCAAAAATAAAAGCAAGCAGAACTATATAATTCTTCATCAT
The DNA here is from genome assembly GCA_036402155.1 of Sphingobacteriaceae bacterium. GTDB lineage: Bacteria > Bacteroidota > Bacteroidia > Sphingobacteriales > Sphingobacteriaceae > DASWTL01. The sequence continues at coordinate 18,955 of DASWTL010000060.1, forward strand.
CAAATGGGTTTAACCACCACTTCCCGCACTTTTATCGCTTTCCGGGATTCGTTTGCTTCATTTAAATATTTAAAATCCGAGTAAATGATCAGAAAACGGTCATCACCAGTTTCAAGAAGCTGCGTATACCCGCAAGAGATCTGATCTTTATTTTCAGGACTTCCAAACGGTAGCATTTCAAAGGAATCTGTCCATACTTTACCATTTTTGGAAAACCGTAATTGAACGCCTGGCCGTCCTGAAGCCAGTACAGTTACGCCGTTTTTCAGTTGCAATAATTTAGGCAACACACCAGTGGCGGCAAATACTTCAGGTTTTGTCCAGGTTACTCCCAGATCCTTTGAATAGTTGGAATACATGGGCCCCAGTCCGAAACCATCAGTGGTGCGATTTACACACAAGAAAGTCCCGTCAGCAAGTATATCATAAGCAGGTTCAGTAAAACCCATCCGATCATTCCCTTTAGGATCGAGCTTCAGGTCGGCCTGATAGGGTATACGACCCTGAATTTTCCAGGAATGCCCATTATCAGTTGAGCGGTAGAAAAAAACACCGGATTTAGGATCAGGTTTTCCGTTAGCGTCTATATAAAACCCGGGATAAATACCAGCGATAACGGAACCATCAGGAGCAATGTGCATATCTCCCCACCACACCACCGGGAAAAGATCTTTGTAGGTGTATCTGATGGCCTGTGGGTCATAAAGCGCTGCTTTTTCTGTTTTCCATTCAGTTTCTCCTTTTTTAAGACGTTTAAGATGAACACCCTGGCCAACTTCGGGAAGATCATGAAGCCGGTAAAATACATATGGGTTTTTTGAATAATTGTCGAGACCTGCTCCTACAGTTTTTGGAAGCCTAATTTCCCCTGGTTTAAGCGGTGTTGGGGTAATAACCGCAATCCTGTCGCCATTTGGCATTAAAACTCCGCCAATTGTCTCAGTGTCATTTTTCACCTCCCAGGTTTTGCCCCCATCTGCAGAAACTGCCGATCCGAAGGAGTGAGTTCCATAAGATTCAACTGCATCAGCAGCCATATGCCACTTAGCAAGTAATGTACCGTCTTGTTTACGGCCAATACTGGGAAACTGAAAAAAGCCCCACTTTTCTGGCTTTTTTGCAACATCAATTACAACCGGCTCAGAAAGACTAACTTGAAGGAAAGATTTTCCATCCCGTTTATAATTTATTGTACTGTTTTGATAAGCAGGAATTCCATGAGAGACCACGGTAAGGCTTTGCGGTTTCTCATTCACAACCTGGACATTGCTTTTTTTGCCGGTTTGTTGTGCACTGCAGCCTGTTAAAAACAGCGCCAGAAGAATAAGATTAGTTTTCATAAGACCCAAAGCCGAGGATTGAAGTACCTGGTCTGATGTCCGGAAGCTGAGAAAGTAAGTTGGATAACTGATCATAGAATATTTATTTAATTCGGCTTAACAATAACTTCGCGCACTTTAATTGCGTTTCTAAATTCATTTTGGTGATTAAGATGCCTGAAATCGGAATAAATTATCAGGAAACGATCAGTACCCGTGGCCAGAAGGCCTGTGTAACCGCACGATACATGATCATACCAGGAAATATTATTCTTTTGCTTTTCGCCATATGGCATCATTTCAAAGGGATCCGTCCAGCTTTGACCTTTATCAGCTGAAAACCGCAATTGCACACCCGGACGGCCTGCTGAAAGCGCAATCATCCCATTATCCAATTCCAGGAGCTGAGGAAGTACCCCTGCTGATGTTAAGGCTTCTGGTTTGCTCCATGACACACCCTTATCCCAGGACCTGGATATGTACAAAGGTCCATCGCCTTTTCCATCCGATGTTCGCATCACACATATATATGTTCCATCAGCCAGAATCTCAAAAGCTGGCTCCATAAACCCCATACGCTCATTACCTGCACCATCTGCCTTTAAATCAGGCGTATAAAGTATTCGGCCCTGGATTTTCCACGAGTGACCGTTATCTGTTGAGCGATAAAAGAAAATAGCATCTTTGGGAATAACCTGACCATCATCCTGTATGTAAAAACCGGGGTAAATACCTGCTATAATTGACCCATCTGAGGCTACATGCATATCTCCCCACCATAGAATGGGCACAAGGCCATTCAGTTCATAACGAGCCGCATGCGGATCATATAGGTTCACTTTTTCGGTTTTCCAATCACTTTTCCCTTTTCGAAGTCGATTAAGATAAATACCCTGGCGACTCTCCGGAAGGTCATCCATTTTATAAAATGTATAAATAGCCTTGCGCGGATACGTTTCAGCACGGGTCCCAATGGGTTTCGGTAAATTTAAATCTTCAGCTTTAATAGGTTTAGGAGTGTTTACTGCAATACGGTCTCCATTTGGCAATAGCAAGCCAGTTGAAAACTCTGTAATACTTTGCACTTTCCAGTGTATTCCCCCATCAGAAGAAACAGCGCTACCATGATTATGATTTCCATAAGATTCAATAGCATCGGCAGCCATATTCCATTTGGCCAGTAAGGAACCATCCGGCATACGTCCAATAGTTGGGAATTGAAAAAAACCCCATTTTTCAGGTCTGGTCGCCACACTAACTACCACAGGGTTGCCTATTTTCACATTTAAATCCGCCTTGCCATTAAGTTTATATTTTACGGATGCTGCAGTGTAAGCAGGAATAGTTTTATGCGATTCGGAGACTACCCTCACACCATTCCTTTTATTTATTGCGCAAGCTGATAAAGTTAAAAGCAGAATGAGTACGTAGAAAACTTTAATCATTTGGTTTTTACTGAATGAAGTATAAAACGCGTAATAAGTTTATTAATCCATATAAAAGTAATGTGTTCCTTAAACTTAGTCTGGTAACTTTTAACGGTTTAATAATATTATTTTACAGATAAAGTCCCTGCTCTTATTTAGAGGCAAGGGTGCGGAATCGAATATGAATGAGAATGGTGTAAATCAAAAAGCCCCATGGATTAATTGGAGCTTTATTTATTAAGAAGCAATTAAATAACGCTTTGATTTTTGAGTAGCTAAACTTTTATCTCGCGTCCCCTGGCAGTAATGGGCCATTTTTCATGGATGGAATTATTAACGACCGTGTATGCCTGATCATACATAGCCACCGTTGGGCAAATATGTATTGGAAGGCTATAGAAGATATCTCCTATCTTATAACCATGGTCTTTTCCGGCTTCAATAACCATGTGTTCTTCGCTATGGCTAAATGGTTTAAGATGCGGAGCATTTAAAAAGTAAACACGGTTTTGCAGATCATTCTCTGATGAAATGGATTTGTAGCCCAGGTCGATACATATTTTTGTAGCATCCGGTAATGAAACAACACGGTTAACAACTATTGCTGCAAATAAAAAATCCTGTTCAGGAATAGTATCAAAATAGCCTTTGTCCCAATAAATAAATGTTCCCGGACTACATTCAACATTGTTTCTTTGGGAATGAAGACCAAATGTTGGAGATCCCCCTGCTACAAGTAATGGAAATGGATATCCATTATCCTGGACTTTCTGACGAAGGTTTTCTACCGCCTTAAAGTCATTGTTACAGTGAATCGTTCTTTCAGTAAGCTCCGTATCTCTTATATGCCCATCATACACATGAAATCCCATAAACTTTATTCCGGGTTTTGACAATATATCATGGAATAGATCAAAAGCGAGTTCAGGTTTTATACCAGTACGGTTCATCCCCACATTAAGATCAATGAATACGGGAATAATGATTTCATTTTCCTGAGCAGATATGGAGATTATGGAAGCAGTTTCAACATTATCAACAAGGCATGAAAAAATACTTTCAGGGTAATTTTTAATAAGCTTGATCAGCCTAACAAGTTTAGGTATTGAAGGCTGATAAGCCAGTAATACATCCTGTGCCTTACACATACCCAACATCTCAGCCTCAGCAATAGTTGCACATTTAAACTTACTTATTCCTGATTGCATCATGAGTTTGGATGCATTCATGGACTTATTGGTCTTCACATGCGGACGCAACAGCGCTGGTGATGAAACCATAGCTTTAAGGCGTTCAATATTCTCCACTACCCTGTCGGGGTAGATAACCAAAGCAGGAGTATCTATTTGATGTAATCCTTCAAATACAAACCAGTTATCCTCTTTAATTACCATGATGGAGTATACATTCAATATTCAGAATTATCCTTTGTAAGCAACCGCTGTTTGTTTTGAAGAGCCCAGGCCGTCTATACCAAGCTCTACAACATCACCAGGCTTCAAATAAACCGGAGGATTGAGTCCTAAACCAACACCTGCAGGCGTTCCTGTTGAAACAATATCTCCGGGAAGCAAGGTCATAAACTGGCTGATATAATGCACCAAATAAGGGATATTAAATATCAGATCATCGGTATTGCTATCCTGCAATATTTTTCCGTTCAATTTAAGCCAAAGTCGTAAGTTATGAACATCCGCAATTTCATCTTTTGTTGCCATGAACGGCCCGGTTGGTGCAAATGTATCACAGCCTTTCCCTTTATCCCAGGTTCCTGCACGCTCAAGCTGGAATTCGCGTTCAGAGACGTCGTTATGAAGACAGTAACCCGCTACATAATCCATTGCATCTTTTTCTTCCACATAGCTTGCCTTTTTTCCGATAACAAATGCTAATTCTACTTCCCAGTCGGTTTTAACCGAATTTTTCGGGATAATAATATCATCATGAGGACCACAGTATGACGTGGTTGATTTCATGAAAATAATAGGCTCAACAGGAACAGCGGCACCGGATTCGGCAGCATGTTTAGCGTAATTTAGCCCGATACATACTATTTTAGATGGCCGTGCAACTGGAGGCCCTAACCTGGTACTATTTTCAATAACCGGTAATTTTCCTGTATTCGTTTTTATGTAGTTTTCTAAACGCACAAGACCGTCATTCTCAAAAAAAGATTCATTATAATCTTCACCGAATGAAGAAACATCATATCTAACATCATTAACCAGGATTCCGGGTTTTTCTTTTCCTGGCTCGCCAAATCGTATTAATTTCATTTTATAACTTTTAATTCCTCTGGTTTGCTTTATTAATAAGCGTCAGTAATTTATTTTTAACAAGTTCTTCAGCATCTTTTTCCACCTTACTCGTACGGCTTCTCCACGTTTCATATCCCCCCCTTGCATGCTCGTGCTGCGGAGGAATATAGCCGGCGTTTTCGTTTGCTAAGCTAATTGTAAAATATGATTTTAACGGAGAATTAGCTTTAAGCCATAATCCGGTTTCGGCAAATATCTCACCTCCCATTCCGCCAATAATCCCATTCCCTATTCTTAAAGCCTGAATTGGAAACTGAAGAACATCAGGCAGATCATTAAGCAGCACTTGCTCACGTGCATACAGGCGCGGCAAGGTTTCGTCAGTTATCTGCATATTTTCATATTGGCTTTCCTTAACTATACTTTCTGCTCTTACAAGTTCATCGGGAGATGGCTTGCGCAAATTTAGTGGAATTTCTTCATACTGGGTATTCAGTGATGGGTTTGTATCCCATTGTACTTTTTGAAGTTGTTGAACTACTTTTTCTGCAATATCACCACCGATCAGCCTGCTTTTTTCGAATTTCTGATCCGGATATCTATCCGGGTGCATAAAATCCCATATATTGATGTCTCCACTTGTCCCATTGCTCATCATGCCTACAAAATCCTCACCGGTCTGAAGTTTTTGCGCAATTTGTCTGGAAAACTGACCGAAATAGTCTGAAGAGATAGTTCCGTTATCCCAATCACCAACATAGTGGAGTGAATAGTTACCTAAAACGCTGATCCATTTGTCGTCCATTCCCTTTATGGCAAGGAACGATACCTGAGGGTCTGTTTTATTAACGCCTTCAATGATCTTATCTTCTCCCCCGAATGGATTGGTTTTAATTTTGTCAACACCACCTGTTACCGGATTTCGGGGCACATAATTATCCTGCATTTTATAGCGGCGGCATAAAACATGTTCAGGAACATCTACACTACCCCATGCTACTCTAGCCGCACGCATATTTTGTTTTGCAAGTTCGACAGCTTTTATAATTAATGCCGGCAATTTTTTCATATACTGAAGGTCGGCAGCTCCCAGATAAACTGATGCCACGGAACCTGCCGCATGCGTGTGGGTGCTTGAGATCAGGATATCTTTTGGATCAATGCCCAACTGCTGGTTTATTTTAGATTTAATATCATCTAAAAAATCTTTAGGCATGACGCAAATATCAACCACAACGATGGCAATTAGCTTATCGCCTGATTGCATTACCACTGCCTTTGCATACAATTCATCGTGAATAAGCTGTGCATAATGGGCAACAAAATCACCGTTAATATAAGTGCCCAGAGGCGGGGTAATATCAACTTTTGCCGCTCCTGCCCTAAATGATTGACTATTCATTTTAAATCTAGTTTGATAAGTATTATTTTTCGTTCCACGCTTTTCGAAGGAACCGAAGCCAATTTTTACTGAAGATATTCTCAACATCCTCCTGGGTATATCCACGTCTGATTAGAATATCCTGGAATTTCTGCAAGTCGGCAATTGAGTTCATATCCCATGGAGATTGTTCGGTACCAAATATTCCATCCAAATCGCTTCCAATAGCAATATGTAAACTATTGCCTGCAATCTGACAGATATGATCCCAATGATCTACCAGGTTTTCAAGTTTGATATCCAGCTGCCATGGGTCGGAAATAGTATCAATAAAACGGATATCCATAGCCCAGCAATCCAGCATTCCCCCTATTACTGCACCACGCTCTACCAAAAGTTTAATCTGATCATCCTTTAATTGGCGTTGGTTGGGCACAATTTTTCGAACATTATGGTGGCTGGACCAGATGGGCCCCTGATAAAGATCAAGTGCCTGATAAAATCCCTCATCGGTTAAATGGGTTACATCCAATATGAGGTTTAATGAATTCATTTCCTTAAGAAGTTCAACCCCCTTATCAGTCAGTGGGCCTTCCATTTTTGTACCGGGAGCATATCTGCCGGGTCCAAAGTGAGATAAACCCAGGGCACGTAACCCATATTCATATGCAATGTGCAGATAGTCAATATTCACTAATGAGTCTGCCCCTTCAAGGCTAAGGATATACCCTACAGGTTTTTTATCATCGTCAACCGTGGTATCATCCCACAGTTTCAGATGAGCATCAAGCTGCTCCAGGTTGACGATCTGTACCATCTCACCAAGTTTTTCCATCTCGCGGTACCAGCAAAGCTGAGCCTGTGTCATAGCCCATGCCTGTTGGGGAGAGTTCCAACCCGGCAAAGCGCTTCCCGGTGGAGTGTATCTGGCAAGCTGAGTAGCTACAACTAATCCTACCCGCCCCTTCCGCAATTCTGGCAAACATACAGTTCCTTTACCCCGGTCCGGTTTATCTTTCATAAACATTTCCCGCTGTCTTATTTCGGATAAAGGCCGGCTTAAATCCCGGTTCCATTCCAGGGCGTTCATGGCAAGGTCTAAATGAGCATCAAAAATAAATGGCCTTTCCATTTTTTAATCAGTAAAAGGTGCTTTATTATAATTAAAAGGATATTTCTCGATCATGGACTGAATCTGGTAACTGAACTCTTCCATTGTCATTTTCCAATTATCCACATCTTCTTCTGAATAGGAATAAAAACCTTTATTGTTTTCCATCCCCAGTCCCCCTGATTCCATAACTTGTTTAAAGAACTTTGGCAATTCGGTGTCTTTGGATAGATCAGGATTCAAGTCTTTCATTACCATACCATATGCATAGGTACCCATAAGATCCATATATCTGCAATTGCCGGCAAAAGGCAGGTAATACCCAGCATCATTTCTGCACGCACGGTCAATATCATCTACAGACGCGTACCCATTATCTACCAAAAAAGAAGCTTCTCTTGCCATTGCGCTTATCAGGAGGCTTCGGATACCGTTGTTCTTTACAATGTAAGGATCTTTCCCCCAATATGATTTAGCTAAGTCCCTAATCATTTCTGCTGTTCTGGTATCTTCAGCAGAGATTATTTCGAGAAAAAATGTGGTATGAGCAGGTTCCGTCCAGTTAAGTCCTATTAGTTTAACCTCGGTATCGCTGCCTTGTTGCAAATCATAAAGTGATATGCTTTCCGTATTTATAGCAAGAATGATGTTCTTGCCAAAATCATCTACAAGTCTCTTGAGCAGATTTTGTTTAATCAATACGTTTTCAGGGGTAAGAATAATAGCTAATTTATAATCATTTTCTTTAGGGATATCTGCATAAATGCTCAGTTTTTGAACATCACAGGGTTTAGCTGCAATTTTTTCCTGTGCATTAATATGCATATTGAATACCTCTCTAAATTTCTTTTCATCTGGAGTATACACATCAAGCTTATGACCTGCATTTAACAAACACACTGCTACACTAGCTGTCAAATCTCCCTCACCAATCAGTAAAACAGGATCTGTATGCTCAATTATAGTTTCCATATCTTTTAAAATATTGGGAAGTTCTTCTTACTTTAAATTCGCTAATACTTTACGCACCTTCATAATTGCATGGTCTATATCCTCCTGTGTATGTACAGCGCTGATATACCATAGCCCACGGCCAATTATGCGAACACCTTCATTATGCATTTCAGCAATGAACCTTCCAAGTTTCGCTTTATCGCAAGTTAAAGTTCCACGGTAATCGGTTATTTTCTCTGCATCTGTAAAGGAAATATTAAACATCGGACCAGGTCCCTGTACCAAAAGCTTATGCCCTGTTTCTGCAGCACTGTCCTGTATTCCCTTTATCAGCGCCTTGCCCAGTTTAAACATTCTTTCATATGGCATTTCCTTTTCAAGTACTTCAATAGTTGCCAAAGCAGCGGCAACGGTAGCATTACCAGAATTCATAGTTCCGGCATGAATTACTTTAGCTTCTTCAATAAGTTTCATCCAGTCTCTTTTGCCTGTAATTACACTGAGAGGATAACCACTGGCTATGGCCTTGGCAAAAATGGAAAGATCAGGTTTAAGATTAAAGAATTGCTGAGCGCCACCTAATGACAACCTGAATCCAGTTATAACTTCATCTAAAATAAATGCAATATTAAATTTATCGCAAAGGTCGCGAATGGTTTGCAAATAGCCGTCTTCTGGCAATATGCAACCATTATTGCACATAACAGGTTCTGTAATTATTGCGGCAATCTCATGGTGGTGCGTTTCCACCGTTTGCTTAAGCAACTGTGCATCGTTCCATGGCAATACAATTACTTCATCCCTGGTGTTTTTAGCCAGGCCGTCACTCCACGGAAAAACATTAGGTTCATCACGCGTACCTAAAGCATCTATTGAGGGGCCGGATATTCCCCAGCAAACATTATCAAGCCAGCCGTGGTAATGCCCTTCAAATCGTAAAAATTTTTGTTTTCCGGTTTTTGCGCGTGCCACTCTGAATGCTGTTTGAACGGCCTCTGAACCATCCAGACAAAACCGCATTAACTCGGCGGTTGGAATAAGTTTATTGATTTTTTCAGCCAGTTCCAGTTCACGAATATGCTGACCTGCAAATAATTGACCGCCTTGTGAGTACTCTGTAATCGACTTTAATACATGGGGATGTGAATGACCTAAAATAAGGGGTCCCTGGCTCAATGTAAAGTCAAGGTATTCATTTCCATCAGCATCGTACACCCTGCTACCTTTACCATGAGTATAAAACAATGCATGCGGATGGTTATACTTTCTAAACTCGGAAGAGACACCACCAGCTAATACTTTTTTGGCCCTTTCAAGCAGTGCTGCAGACTTTTGATATCTATTAATGTCCATTTTAATAGCAGAAATAAGTTAAATGTTAAGCTAGTATTTTTTCTTTTTTCAGAATGGGGTCTGGATATAATGAGGCCAGGCGGAAAATTTCTTCATTAAAAGATGCGAAAGCCGCTTCCCAATCTTTAGCTTCCTTTCCCGTGTAACTGAATAACCCATGAAGGTTTTGAATCCCTCGTCCGTTAACATCCACAATTTGCTTCATTACAGACGGCACTTTCTCATCATTTGAAAGCTTGGGAAAAAGATTTTTAAATATTTCGGCATGATCTGCAAGTCCGGTATAATCTATTCGTCTGAACAAACCCATCAATGTGATCCAAGAGCCCACGTCATACCTAAATGCTTTATCTGCATCTTCCATGGTAGTTGTCCCATTTTCAGTAAGATGAAATATCTCGCGATATACTGCGTACATCAAGCGATTTGTAATAAAGCCCCTGATATCTTTTTTTAACAAGGTAGGTTCTTTCCCCCACTGATGAGCAAGGTTAAAAACCCAATCAGCATATATGCTATTTGTTAAATCACCACAGGTAATTTCCATAAAGCGCGTGGCAAACGCCGGTTCAGCCCAATGTATTCCGATGAATCGTTCAGGGTTAGAAACTAATCTCTGAAGTGTTGTTATTGCAATAGCAGAGGTATTACTCGCAATTATGGTATCAAAAGCCACCACATCGGTTATCTTTTTGTATACAATCGATTTAATATCAATATCTTCTATTACACATTCCAATACCAGGTTGCAATTCTGGAGACAGCTATAATCCTCACTTATCTGTAAACGCTTAAGGCAAGCTACAATATTTTCTTTCATTAAACCCGCCTGTGAACAAGCTTTAAGCTGTTCTGTAATTCGCTCCTTCGCCCCTTCAAAATCAGCCGGAATTGGCGCTATTGCTTTAACCTGATGGCCGGATGCAAGCAAAGAAACAATAATACTGCTCCCCATTAGCCCTATACCAATAACACCAACCTCAATGTCAGCAGGGTTTATTTTTGAAATATCCATCGTACTATGCCGGAAGTTTAACAATGCAGTCTATTTCGACTTTTAAATTTTCTGCCAATACAGACTGAACTGTTGTACGTGCCGGTTTTATACCAGTAAAATAAGTGGTATAAACTTTATTATACCGGTCAAAATCATTAATATCAGCCAGATGAGCGGTGCATTTTACAACGTCATCCATTGTAGCTCCGGCTGCTTCAATAATAGCTTTCAGATTATCCATAGTTCTAATGGTTTCCTCCTCAATAGTTCCTAAAACAAATTTGGAAGTTTTGAAATCTACTGCCGCCTGGCCGCTTACGAAAAGAAAACCATTAACTATCACACCATCCGAATATGCTCCGGTATCAAACCCTGCCTGACGATCAGGGTGTACTATTTTTTGTTTGTCCATGGATTTATTATATATGTTTAAACTTAAATATCTCAGGATTTACCCAAATAAATCTTTAATCAAAAGTAATTTGAGCTGCATTAGGTTTCTATTACTTTCCTATCAATTTATAATATTATATTTCAATCTAAGTTCATACTGTCAAGAGTATTGAGATAATAACATTATTATTGTATTACCAAGTACGTATAATTAATGAAGGCAATTGAACAACGACTGCCACAGGATTTTGATAAATCATTTGTGGTGTTCAGGGAAACCGGGAAGTGTTTTCCCTGTCCCTGGCACTTCCATCCTGAATATGAACTGGTTTTAGTATTACGTTCAACAGGACGAAGAATGGTGGGCGATCATATTGGTTATTTTGATGAAGATGATCTTGTTTTTATGGGTTCAGGATTGCCTCATGTTTGGATGAATGATCAGCAGTTCTTTGATGGTGAAGCGGGCTATGATGCTGATGCCATAGTTATTCATTTTATGGAGAGCTTTCTTGGAGAAAAATTTTTAAGCATCCCCGAAATGGAAAATTTTAAAGACTTTTTAAGATTATCGTCCAGGGGAATGGCTTTTTATGGAAAAACCAGAACAAGGATCAATAAATTAATGAAAGAAATGGTCATGATGAGTGGATTAAAGCGCTTGTCAGCATTATTTGAAATATTCGACATTCTTTCAACTTCCACTGAATATAAGTTACTGGCAAGTCCGGGATACACTCAAAAAATTGAACTAAAAGCATCTGACCGCTTTGCAAAGGTCACCGAATATATTATGCGCAACTTCGACAAAGAAATTACGCTGCCTGAAGTCGCCTCGGTAGCAAACATGGCAGTTACCACATTTTGTAATTTCTTTAAAGACCATTTCAGGGTTACTTTTGTTGAATATCTTAATACCGTAAGAATAGGCTATGCATGTAAATTGCTGGCGGATGAAGATCAGAACATTGTAGAGATAGCCTATGAAAGCGGTTTTAAAAACCTTGCCAACTTCAACCGTCAGTTTAAGCGATTCAAAAATATGACTCCAAGTGAATATCGCCGAATGATCAGTTAAAAGGATTTCTTCCAATCAAGTGATTGTTCATATTTTATGGTTAACACACCACCATCAATCTTATCAATAAGTATCAATAATCTGAAAATTCGTAGTAGGTAGTACTGGTATTGCTTGATAGCTTTGTATTAAACAAAGTAAAATTGTATTGATAATGAGTTTTACAAGAATTGCCCCAACTCCGGTTACACATATTGGCTGGGGCGCTGCAGAGCAGCTGATTAAAGAACTTGAATTATTTAATACTGACCGAATACTGATTGTGGCTGACCCGGTGTTAAAACAAATAGGCCTGGTTGACCAGGTAATTACGCCACTATATAAAGCTGAGTATCAATTTGATGTTTTTACAGACATTATTCCTGAACCGCTTCTGGAAACCGGGCAGAGACTTGTGGATTTTGCAAGAATGGGCAAATATTCTCTGGTTATAGGTATTGGTGGTGGAAGCGCTCTCGATCTGGCCAAACTTGCTGCAGTTTTTATGACAAATGAAGGTAAGGTAGAGCAATACCTGAATCTTACCGGCACAAGGACCTTGCAAAATAAGGGTATACCCAAAATACTTATTCCAACTACTTCAGGCACCGGAGCAGAAGTTACCAATATTTCCGTGCTTGCTCTGGAACACACCAAAGATGTTATCAGCCATGATTACCTGATCGCTGATGTCGCTATTGTTGACCCGCAGTTAACTCTTAGCGTACCCTCAAAAGTTACGGCTGCAACTGGTGCAGATGCTCTTACACATGCTATTGAAGCATATATTTCTGTGAATGCCAATCATTATTCTGATGGATTGGCACTACAAGCCATCAAGCTGATAAGTGGAGCATTAAGAGATGCGGTATATGATGGAAAGAACAAGCAGGCCAGAATAAATATGGCATATGGAAGCTATCTTGCGGGGCTTTCTTTCTTTAATGCAGGTGTTGGGGCAATCCATGCACTTGCCTATCCCCTGGGCGGACAGTTCCATATACCCCATGGAGATTCAAACGCCGTACTCATTCCTTATGTTATGAGTTATATTCGGAATGCATGTTTTTTGAAGATGGGTAATATATTTAGAGCAATGGGAGGAAATACCACAGATATGAGCGACGAGGAAGCCTCAGTTCAATGCATTCACTGCCTGATCGATCTTCTTAAAGATATTGGCATTCCTTCCACATTAGGTGGTTTTAATATTCCAACCTCTGCTCTTGATCAGTTAACCTCGGATGGTGTTAAACAGAAAAGGCTTTTGGCACGTTGCCCGATGCCGTTAACCGAAAAAGACATATCTAATATTTATTCATCTGCTTTTTCAGGAACTATCGTACCCTAACCAGCATTATAATATTAAAATGAGCATACAATCTATTAATCCGGCAAACGGGAAGGTAATAAAAACTTATGCCGAGGATTCTGAACATAAAGTTAACCGAAAAATTGAGGCAACGCATAAGGCCTGGTTAAAATGGCGGGAGACAGGATTTACCGAAAGAACTGTTCTGCTTAAGAATCTTGCTGAAGGTTTAAGACAACAGAAAGATGAACTCGCCGCCCTAATGGCCACAGAAATGGGTAAGCCATTAAAAGACGGAATTGCCGAAGTTGAAAAGTGCGCTTCTGTTTGTGATTATTATGCCGAAAACGGAGAGAAATTCCTTAAGGATGAAATCATCAAAACTGATGCATCTAAAAGTTATGTTTCTTTTCAGCCAATTGGTGTAGTATTGGCAATTATGCCCTGGAACTTTCCGTTCTGGCAGGTTTTCAGGTTTCTTGCACCCGGATTAATGGCGGGCAATTGCGGTCTGCTCAAACATGCATCCAACGTACCCGGGTGTGCGCTGGTAATTGAAGAGCTGGTGCGAAAAGTAGGATTTCCTGGCGGGGTTTTTCAAACGTTGATGATAGGCAGCAAATCAGTAAATAAGGTCATTGCGAATCCCCTGATTAAAGCAGTTACCCTGACAGGCAGTACTGAAGCCGGAATAAAGGTTGCCCAACAAGCAGGAATGCTCTTAAAGAAAACTGTGCTGGAACTCGGCGGAAGTGATCCTTATATTGTTTTGGAAGATGCTGATCTGGAGCAGGCTGCGCAGATCTGTGTCAATAGCAGGCTCATTAATAACGGGCAAAGTTGTATTGCTGCAAAGCGATTTATTGTTGTAAAATCTGTAGAAAAGGAATTCACACGTTTATTCCGCGAAAAAATGCTGTTAAAAACTATAGGTGATCCGTTTAAAGGCGATTTTAACCTGGGTCCTATGGCAAGAGCAGATCTGAGAGATGAATTACATGAGCAGGTTTTAAGTAATATTAAAGCCGGAGCTAAATGTATTCTTGGCGGAAACATTCCAGCATTTAGCGGGGATCATGCCTTTTATCAACCGACTATTCTTACAGGTGTAAAAAAAGGAATGCCGGCTTACAGTGAAGAAATATTCGGGCCTGTAGCTTCTATTATCACTGCAAAAGACGCTGCACATGCTATCAGCATTGCCAATGATACTTCGTTTGGCTTAGGTGCAGCGGTTTTTACAAAAAATAACTCAATTGGTGAAGAAATAGCCCGCACCCAATTACAGGCCGGGTGTTGCTTCGTGAATTCATTGGTAAAATCAGATCCAAGATTACCCTTTGGCGGAATTAACCAATCAGGTTATGGCCGGGAACTTGGTGTATATGGCATACATGAGTTTGTGAATATTAAAACTGTATATGTAGCGTAATCACCTATTCGGGAAAGCTCCTATTATTTGAGCTTCCAATGGGTACTCATCAGACAAGCCGGCTCTCCGAACTTCGGAGCCTGATAAAATACGGTTAATATTGATTTATCATCCAATTGAACGCTTGATGGATAACCCAGATCGCGGCTTGCAGCATTGCTCAAAATAATTTCATTCTCAATATCCCATGTTTTTCCTTCATCCCGGCTGATACATGCCCGCTCACTAAAAGGATCCCGGCGATGACCATAAACCACCAGCAGCCAGCCATTGCTTAGTTGAATCAAATGTGGAGGGTATCCCCAGATACCCGTGTTATGCATGGTAGTCCAGGTTTTTCCACCATCGGTACTTTCTGACTGAAGAAGGAAACATTGCGAGATATCTTTTGGTTCATTCCTGATCATTGCGATTAGCTTGCCGGATTTCAGCTCAACAACATGGGGCTCAACTAAACTTGCTACATATTCCTTGGGACGGGGAATTTCACCGATCACCTTCCAGCTTTTTCCATCATCAGAGGATTTCTCAGCAATAATCGAATATTTTCGATCCTTTTCGAGGGTTGCTACATACAAAAGGTCGCCGTTTTTTAGCGATATTGGCCCGTGAGGGGCCGTTCCGGCTGTGCGTACC
>DASWTL010000061.1:0-15347 GCA_036402155.1 Sphingobacteriaceae bacterium
TACCTGCAACGCAAATTACAAACTCTCCTTTTAATGTATTGGTTTCAAAGTGTGTTTTTATTTCCGGCAATGTACCGCGGACTGTTTCCTCAAACATCTTGGTTAACTCGCGTGAAAACGATGCCGCACGCTCTTCTCCGAAAAATGCAATAAATTCATCAAGCGTTTTAAGCAGGCGGTGCGGGGATTCATAAAATATCATGGTCCTGGTTTCATCCATCAATGTTTTCAAGCGGGTTTGTCTGCCTTTTTTTACAGGCAAAAATCCTTCAAATGTAAAACGGTCTGATGTTAGGCCCGAGTTTACTAACGCCGGTACAAATGCCGTAGGTCCGGGAAGACATTCAACTGCAAGTTCATTTTTAATCGCTTCCCTTACCATTAAAAATCCCGGGTCAGAGATTGCGGGTGTTCCTGCATCAGATATAAGAGCCACAGATTTTCCTTCTTTTAAAAAGCGGATAATTTCAGTTACAGACTTATGTTCATTATGTTGATGGTGGGCATAAACTTTCTTATCTATTCCAAAATGTTTTAACAACGGTGCGCTGGTACGTGTATCTTCAGCAAGTATTATATCTACCTCTTTTAGAATACGAAGCGCCCTGAGTGTTATATCCTCCAGGTTTCCGATGGGTGTAGGAACAAGATATAGTTTACCGGGCATACTGTATTGACTGTTGCAAGTTAAAGGTTAATAGTATCAATGGACTTAATGTTCCAAAAGTTTCGATTTCCACTGCAGCACAAAAAATCTCAACTCTCATGTCATACATCTCACATCTCCCCTTATCTTTGTCCAAAACTTTATAAAAATGCTGCAAGTTAGTTATATCCGTGAAAATAGAGACAGGGTTTTAGAACGTTTAGCAATAAAGAACTTTAAACAGCCTGAGCTGGTAGATCAGATCATTAACATGGATGAGGATCGCAGGGCTACTCAGTCAGAACTGGATGCACTTTCAGCGGAAGCAAACACAGCGGCACGCCAGGTTGGGGAACTGATGCGTCAGGGACGAAAAGAGGAAGCGGAAAAGATAAAAGAACAAAGTTCAGGATATAAAGAACGTACAAGGGAACTTGGAGATAAACTAACAGCAATAGAAACATTACTGCAATCAGAATTACTGCTGCTGCCTAATTTACCTCATGACTCCGTACCCAAAGGAAATACGCCAGAGGAGAATATTACCGTATTTGAGAATGGTGCAAAGCCTCAGTTGCCAGTAAATGCACTTCCGCATTGGGAACTCGCAGCAAAGTATGACATTATTGATTTCGAACTGGGAAACAAAATTGCAGGAGCCGGATTTCCGGTTTACAAGGGAAAGGGTGCAAGATTACAACGTGCATTAATTAATTTTTTCCTGGATCACGCAAATGATGCAGGATACCGCGAAATGCAGCCACCTATTGTAGTTAATGAAGCATCAGGGTTCGGAACAGGTCAGCTACCGGATAAAGAAGGCCAGATGTATCATATCGGGATAGATAATTTATATCTTATTCCTACTGCTGAAGTTCCGGTCACTAACCTTTACCGGGATGTCATTGTAAAGGAAGAAGATCTTCCAATAAAGAACTGTGCCTACACACCCTGTTTTCGTCGCGAAGCAGGCTCTTACGGAGCACATGTCCGTGGATTAAACCGTTTACATCAGTTTGATAAAGTGGAGATTGTACAGGTAACGCATCCGGATAATTCTTATAAAACGCTTGAAGAAATGAGCAGTTATGTACAATCACTGCTTAAAAAATTGGAGCTACCATACCGGGTACTTAGTCTTTGCGGTGGCGATATGAGCTTTACTTCTGCCAAAACCTATGATATGGAAGTTTGGTGTGCTGCCCAGGCAAGGTGGCTGGAAGTATCGTCAGTTTCAAACTTCGAGACCTATCAAAGCAACCGGTTAAAACTTCGCTTCAGAGGTAAGGAAGGGAAACCTCAGCTTGCCCATACGTTAAATGGAAGCGCCCTGGCCCTGCCACGGATTGTAGCCTCATTGCTGGAAAATAACCAAACAGATAGTGGCATTCGCATTCCGGCAATACTGGTTCCATATACCGGATTTGAAGTGATTGATTAGCAACCCATAATACTGATAGAAACACCACTTGTATTAACTCCCAGGCCGGGAATACTTTGCAAGCAGTACAATCTGTCCTAAATGATATGCATCATGTTGAAGAATTCCGTGAATATGCTCGTAATAAGTGAGTCCGTTTCCCGGATATTCTTTTTCAAGTGATCCATCATTACAGCCTTTCAGAAATACGATCCATTCCTTTTGGGAATCATCAAGCTTCTTCAACGTATTTAGCCATGCAGCTTCTGAAATATCAGTCTGAGGTTCAAAATAATTATTTTCAGGGGTATTGGTAATTTCACCCCTTACACGCTGTAAAACAGCAAAACGCCAGTTTATCAGGTGGTTTAGTATTTCCCATATTGAATTCCCGTTGGGGAATAGCTTCGCCGAGGCCTGATTAGCAGAGATATTTTGTAACGTCTTGGATATGGTAACCTCCAGCCATGGATGGCCTCTATAAAGATTACTGAAAAGGCTGGCAATACGTTCTGTTTCTTTCATCGACATATATTTTTATGAAAAATACGGAACATACCTCCGAAATGCTACACCCTTCAACTAACCTGAAGAGATCATTTCTGTAGCCTCCTCAAGTGATTTTGACAGATTTTCCTTTAAAATTGGTTTTTGAAGGAACATATCTGCACCTGCATAAGATGCCAGACTTGAAATATGGTCACTGCCGGAAATTAAAATTACCGGTATCTTATTAAACTCCGGATGTTCTTTTATCTTCTTTATAGCAGATACACCACCTTCCACAGGAAGCCAGTTATCCATTATAATCACAGTTGGGTTTACCGCTTCAATTTTAGAAATAATATTGACCGCACTTTCTAAACAGATTGCCTCCCATCCCAATTCGGTAAGGAGTTCCTGTAAAGAGTCTAGAACATCTTTATCATCATCACACAATAACACACGTTTTGTTTTCATAATTGAATTTATAAACATTGCTATTCGACCTCAATTTTCAAGCCACAGCGCTTTAAAAAGGTTAAAAAATTAAATTTTAATTTATTGCTACCCGTGATTCCATTTTCGCTTTTTTTAAACTTTTAACAACTGTAACTATTATATAGTGTTAGTATATGTGTAGCATTTCTTACCCAAAATATTCGTATCATGAAAACGAACAGCTTGAAACTAATTGGCTTAATTTTCTTCACCGCACTTTTATCTGCCGCATTAGCGATTGGCTTTTACCGGTTTATCGATAGCAAAAACAACCAGGTGGTAAAAGAAGAGACTATCCCGGTCAATTTTGCTAATA
The DNA here is from genome assembly GCA_036402155.1 of Sphingobacteriaceae bacterium. GTDB lineage: Bacteria > Bacteroidota > Bacteroidia > Sphingobacteriales > Sphingobacteriaceae > DASWTL01. The sequence goes on from DASWTL010000061.1 coordinate 3,364, forward strand.
TGCCAGATGCAGATCGAAAATCGCTGGCTCCAGACTTTATACAATCGGCTGCAACGGCAACACCGGCAGTAGTACATATCCAAACAACTTATTCTAGCAGGCGAACCCGCAACTCCCTGGAAGAATTTTTCGGAATGCCCGGACAATCGGGGCCGGCAAGAGCATCAGGATCAGGGGTTATCATTGCCCAGGATGGCTATATCGTCACAAACAATCATGTAGTTGAAAATGCAGATGGAATTGAGGTTATTTTACCTGATAAAAGATCATTTCAGGCCAAATTGATAGGCAGGGATCCCAGCACAGACCTAGCTCTTATTAAGATAAACGGCTCAGGCTTCCCGGTTCTTAATTTTGGCAATTCGGACCTGGTTCAGGTGGGTGAATGGGTTCTTGCCGTTGGTTATCCTTTATCTCTGAATACTACAGTAACTGCAGGTATAATCAGTGCCAAAGGGCGGAGCATTGGCATCCTGGATCGCCCATCACCAGGAACTCCCAATGAGGATCAGCGGGGAAGCACAGCCATTGAATCATTTATCCAAACTGATGCAGCTATTAATCCTGGAAACAGTGGTGGAGCATTGGTAAATGCAAATGGAGAGCTTATCGGCATTAATGCTGCCATTGCATCGCAAACTGGTGGTTATCAGGGATATGGCTTTGCAATTCCGGTAAATCTGGCTAAAAAGATTGTCTCAGATTTAAGACAGTATGGCGAAGTCAGACGTGGATTTCTTGGGGTTACATTCCCTGCTCCGGCAGCCGAAAGTGAGCTATTAAAGGAAAAAGGAATTGCACCGGGGTCTGTTTCAGGGGTATACCTCACCGGTGTACAGCCCGGAAGCCCTGCTGCGATGGCCGGATTACGTGAGGGCGACATTGTCCAAAACATTGATGGAGTGAAGATAAACTCATCATCAGAATTTTCTGAACGAATAGCTCGTCACCGTCCCGGCGATTCATTCCCACTAACGTTTTTAAGAAATGGAAGTACACGAACAGTTAATGTAACCTTAAAAAGCCAGCCGGCTCCTGCTCTTGCTGAAAACACCAGGCCTGGTTCCGGAACAGCGGCAGCCAAACTGGGTGCCAGCTTTGCTCCTATACCTGATGAATATAAACAACAGTATCGTTTAAGATCTGGTGTAATAGTTACAGAAGTTCAGCGCGGAGGTTTGTTCTCACAAATAGGTATACCGGCAGGTACTGTAATTATCAGCATTAACAGGATGGCAATAAGTAATATAAACGATTTGAATAAGGCACTTGCCATACCCAATAATGGAATGATCAGTATTAACGGCATTACCCCTGACGGATCGAGAATTGTAGTCAATGTTCCGGTAGGTGCATAATTAAGAATTTAACAAATTAATTAAGCCTGGTTTCTAAAAACCGGGCTTTTTATTTACTGCCCGTTTATTTTTGCCATCTCGTTATCATGTCCATAAATATCATCTCTGAAATGAACTTTTCCCTCAGAGTCGACCCAGGCGGTATAATAACTGATAGATACAGGCACATGCTGATCAAGCGCTACCCATTTCTCAACGCCTGCATTCATGGCCCGTTGAATAGCATCATCCGACCATCCCGACTGATCTTTTAACAGAACCCTGGCCAGATCAAATGGCTTGCTTAATCTGATGCATCCATGACTGAAGGCACGGCTATTCCGCTCAAAAAGTGTTTTTGCAGGTGTATCGTGAAAATAAATATTATACTTATTCGGAAACATAAATTTCACTTTTCCCAATGCATTTTTAGGCCCGGGTTTTTGCCGGATTTTGGGCATTCCATCTTCTTCCCCAACAATTTCCATATTCTCATTTCTCAGGTATCTCGAATTTTTCTTCATTGCGGGTAATATCTCATTTTTTACAATGTTTGGCGGCACATTCCAGTACGGACTAAACACAACGTGTTCTATTTCATCAGAAAAGACCACAGTTTGGTTGGTTGTTTTCCCTACAACAATATCCATATTTAGTATTTCATTCTTCCCATCATATACATATAGTTTGTATTCGGGGATATTAGCAATGATCCGTTTACCGGGATAATGAACGGTGTCTGAAAGAAGCCTGTTCATATTTACCTGCAATTGCTTTATACGAGTGTCTGGTGGAGTATTCAATGCCTTTAATACTGATGGTCCAATTATTCCGTCATCCTCCATTCCATGACGTAACTGGAACCGTTTAACTGCTTCTTCTACATTTGGAGTATACACGTCCGAACTGGATTTGCGTCCTCCGAACAATGAATGTGACTTGCGAAGGTCACCCAATAGCTCCAGCCGTGCTTTTATAAGTTTGATAGCAGATGATTTCTCATTCACCTTAAGAATACTTTTATTGTCCAGAGAAATTGCTTCCCAGGAATCCTTATCCTTCATTTTCTCATATTTTTCGACAGCATTTTGCAATAATTCATATTGTTTATTATTCTGCACCTGTGCGCTCAGATTTACCGAGCATAGAATGAAAAGAGAAATTATGGGAATAGAAATTTTAATTGAATTCATAATCTAATGTGTGTGTGTTCATTATGATCGTATCAACTTTCATTCCACAAGAACAGTTATGAGGTATATGAGAAATGAGATGATATTTCTACAGTCATTAAACCGCTTAAATCTAATGCTCATAAACTTTAAACAACAGGCACAATTTCTGATGTTGCTATTCGTTTTTGAATAATTATGAGCCGTTTAGCTGATCCATTTGCGGAAAAACTTTTTGAGATGCGCCTCAAAGATATTTATGACGATCATTCATGGATAAAGGATGAGTTAACTGCTGAGGAGTTTGTCGCTTTGTTTCCCGTGGAATTTAAAAACCGCAAGCCCCGAGAACTCAACATGCCCGAGTTTGATTTGGATCGTGATACTTTTCTAAAGGTATTAGTTGCCTTTAAACAGTCATTTGGCTAAAAGCTTCTGTATTTGGCTGACTATTATTTCCCGAAATTTTAAACTTATCCCTGTATTCTGTTGGGGTCATTCCCACACTTTTTCTAAATACTTTGCGGAAGGCTTTTGGATCATTATAACCAGAGTTGAACATAACTTCAAGCATCCGTTGGTTGGTTTGCTCCAGTAGCTTTTTCGCAGCTTCGATCCTGGTTTTTTGCAAATATTCTATGGGCGTGCATCCGGTAGCTTGTTTAAACCGCCTTACTACATTTCTTCTGCTTGAAGGAAGATCTTGTATCAGATCCTCAATAGATTCTACATCCTGGTAAGTTGATTCTATACGCTGCTGTACCATGAGCACCAGTTCATCACCATGACTTTGATCAGGAGCAAAAGTGCCAAAATACGATTGCTGGATCCTATCCATATCAATGGAAAACATTTTAGCTACTTTGATGACAATATCCGCATTGCAGTATTTTCTGAGCAGATATAATAATAAATGAAAAGTTGAAGTAGCACCTCCACTGGTGTATACACCTTCATCATCCGTAAGTACAGCACTTGACTGCAATTCAACTGCTGGAAACAATGAACGGAAAACCGTACATCCATCAATATGTGTAGTAGCTCGTTTTCCATCAAGCAAGCCAGAGGCAGCAAGCAGAAATGCCCCGGTGCAAAAACTGGCTATCTCTGAACCCGATTCATACTGGCGTTTAAGCCAGGGGATGACTTCCGAATTTTCCAGAACTGATTGCCGCATATCACCCGAAGTAAAAGCAGGTATCAATACCAGATCCTGTTTTGGTGCATGTTGTATAGGTTGTGAAATGTAAGCTTCGGAAAAAGGATATGTATGATCTCCCGGATGAAATAAGCTGATGTTAAAAAAAGGTTCCTTACCTGTAGAGGTATAAAATTTATTTACCGTTTCAAAAACGTCAAGCAATGCGGCAACACTTAACAAACGATATTTATGTGAAAGTAATAATCCTAATTGTATCATATTGAATAATCTAATAACAAATATAATGATACTTTTTTGTCTCAAATGCCCCTTATTATTGCCCCTTATTGCCCCCGCTTAAATCTTCCATCTCTTTTATCTTAGCATAACGAAAATTTAACTACCTAATTATGAGAGAAGAAGTTCTGGAAGAATTCGAAAAAACAGAAAAAGAACTGATTGCTGCTATTTCAAATTTTAATCAGGATCAGTTTAATGTTGTTCCTTTTGAGGGTAGCTGGACACCAGGCCAGGTTGCACAGCATATACTATTGTCATCATCTTCAGGTAAAGTCTTACGCGGACGAGTTAAAAAAACTACCAGATCTCCAGATGAGCATATCTCTAAATTACAATCTATATTTCTGGATTTTAATTCAAAAATGAATTCTCCGGAGTTTATTATCCCTGAAAATAGAGAGTACGACAAAGAACTATTGCTTTCGTCTCTTAAAATGACATGGTCTGAAATAAAAGAGATCATAAGAACATCTGACCTTTCAGAAACATGTCTGGATGCGCCGCCTGAACTAGGAGAATTAACGCGGTTAGAATTAATTCGTTTTATCAGTTTCCATACTCAGCGACATACCCACCAGCTAAAAAATATTCATTCACACATGCTGAGCGCCGTAGCTGATGAGAAAAGCTACTAGCTGTAGCGAATTTGTGTCGAACAACGTAAGTATCAGAAACTGGTTCAGAAAAATTTAGATATGGATGTATTGGTATTTAAAACTAACGTAGTAAATGAACAGCATGTAGACCGGGTTCAACGCATTCTTAACACTATCCAGGCCATCCGTGAATGGAATTTTGATCTGGATGATTGCGATAATATCCTGAGAGTTGTCTCTACAGGACTTCCAGCCCGACGAATAGAAGAGCTCTTAAATGCTGAAGGAATATCCTGTAAAGAACTTGGAGACTAATTTACCCTTTTCAGATATATCCTTCCCCGCTACCTGTTTCTGCAGGTCCAAACTTACCGGCGAGATACTCTTCAAGCTCTAAGGGGCTATTGGTTTTGGCTTCACGAATTGCCCCGGTCAGCTCTTCCGTGGTCAGATTAAACTTTGTTCTGAAATAATCAAAATCATACACTTCAAAAGGGTCACTGCCTGATTTGTCCTGCTCTTCCCTGAGGTCCTTATTTTCTAACATGGCTATTGTTATTTGTTAAATTAAAAACCTGTTAAACAGTTGCTTTGTTTTAAAATCCAATGAAACATTCTTCGATCGCAAAGCACCGAAATACAACATGGAAACAGTCAAATTAACCATTGTTGGAAGCGGCGATGCCTTCGGGAGCGGTGGAAGGCTTAACACTTGTTTTTATGCAGAAGCTCCTTCCATCAATTTCCTGATTGATTGCGGTGCAACTGTATTTCCCGGATTAAAAAGAAATAATATAAATTCTGGAAACATTGATTCCATATTTATAACACACTTCCACGGGGATCATTATGGAGGATTACCCTTTTTCCTTCTCGAGGCGTCAACTTATAAAAGAGAAAAACCACTTACTATAATCAGCCCTCCAGGCTGTAAGGAAAAAGTAATTCAACTCCTTAATTTATTATATCCGGGAACCATCGTTTTAGAAAAATTAAATATTCAATTTATAGAATATCAACCTTATGAAGTAATTGATACCAAACATATTAGTGTAAGATCGTTCCCTGTTATTCATACTCAATCTGCATTACCCCATGGCCTCAGAATTACTGTGGATAACAAAATCATATCTTATTCGGGTGATACACAGTGGACAGAAGAGCTTCTACCTCTTAGTGAAAACGCAGATCTGTTTATCTGCGAGTGTAATTTTTTCAATATGCCGATTAAGGGACACCTGAATTACCAGGTGTTGAAAGAAAAAGCTAAAAGCTTAACATGCAAAAAAATCTTACTTACACATTTTGACACCGAGATGCTGGACAACCTGGACAAAGTCACTATGCCATGTGCGTTTGATGGATTAACCATTGATTTTTAATAATATGTTTTCAAACCACTATTTCCTCCGGATTTAACCTTTTATAATTTTGATAAGCTTGCCGGATAACTTTTTGATAAGTATATACCATCCCGGCGCAAATCATCACAATGGAACAGTTTATTGAAATAGCCCATGAAATACCCAGGTGTTCAGTAAGCCATCCTATTTCAAAGTTTCCTAAAGGAGCAACCCCTAAGAACATCAGAATGTATAAACTCATTACCCTTCCTCTGAAATCTGTCCTTACTATACCCTGAATAATAGTATTCATCATGGCAGCTTGAGCTAATAAGCCAAAACCGGTGAAAAACAAGAGAGGTAACGCCACAATCATAGTATTACTAAAACTAAACAATACCAAACTGATTGAGAATAACATATTCCCTCCGACAATGAAAAGTATGGCCGGAATCTTTTTTGAATATGCGCCCACAAGGAAAGTGGCCAGAAGCGACCCTAATCCTGTAGCAGAGTAGAGATAGCCCAGCCCTTTGGCATCAACATGAAATGTATTCTTTGCGATAACAGGCATAATGGTTGTATATGACCATCCAAAAATTGAAACCATTGCAGTATAAAGAAGAAGCGTTCGTATAATTGGATGTTGATATGAATAATTTATTCCCTCCTTTATTGCCATAATGGGATTTTTATGTGCAAAGGGTCGACTTTCTTCGATCTTTAAAAACACCAATGCAATAATAACTGCCAGGTAACTGATACCATTAACAATAAAAGTACCTCCTGTGCCTACAAATGCAATTAAAAACCCTGCAAGCCCCGGACCAATAACGCGCCCCGAGTTGAAAATGCCGGAGTTTAACGCGATGGCTGAAGGAAGCTGATCTTTTGACACTAAATCAGATATAAACGCCTGCCTTGCCGGGCCATCAACCGCATTAACAGTCCCCATCAGGAATGCAAGCGACCTATTACCGCACTGTGACTAAATCCATAATGGTCAGCGTTCCGAGTACCAAAGCCAATATCATGGATGCAGATTGTGTAATAAATAAGATCTTCTTTTTGCGAAATCGATCAACTATTACTCCACCAATTAATGAGAACAGCAGGGAAGGAATTGTTGCAAGTGCTGCCACCAACCCTATCTGAAGAGCAGAATTTGTTAACTGCAGAACTAGCCAACCCTGGGCTACAATCTGAAGCCAGGTGCCTATTACAGATACAAATTGCCCAAAAAAGTAGATCCGGTAATTCTTATTTTGTAATGCCGGAAAGGCTTTTAATCTAACTGCCCAGTTGGTGCCCTGCCCGAGGCTTTTCTCCGGACTTTCAGAAATCAGGAACTCTTCCGCACTTTGTTTATTTGACTTTACTGTCCTTTCCATTCAATATTCCGGTAACTATCCAATATTACAATCAAAAAATAGAAGTATGGTTGTAAGAATGTACATTTTACCTATAAACTTTAAATTGCAGGTTAATTCGTCAATTTAAATGTGTTTTAAAAAAATTGGCCTAATTTCAGGCATTTAAAGTAAGCTTATAACTTCAATGCTCAAGCACAATGAAATATGAGTAATTCTCAGTTAAGAACTGTTAATGTAACCAGGTATGTTACCCCCCTGCGCGAAGGTGGCTCGCTACCAGCCATAGCCGAGGCAGACGACGGATTTTTGTATGTGCTAAAATTCCGAGGCGCCGGACAAGGAGTAAGAGCGCTGATTGCTGAGCTTATTGGATGTGAAATTGCTCGTATATTAGGGTTAAAAGTGCCGGAGGTTGTATTTGCCAATTTAGATGAGGCCTTTGGTCGTACTGAACCTGATGAAGAGATTCAGGATCTACTTAAATTTAGCGTGGGGCTGAATCTTGCCCTGCATTATCTTTCGGGAGCCATTACTTACGATCCTTCAGTTACCCCTTTAAATAGCAGACTAGCTTCATCCATTGTTTGGCTGGATTGCCTGCTTACTAACGTTGACCGAACGGTTCGAAATACTAATATGTTAATTTGGCACAAAGAGCTTTGGCTGATAGACCATGGAGCTGCACTCTATTTTCATCATTCCTGGCAAAACTGGGAAGAACAGGCCCGGAAACCTTTTTCCCGGGTAAAAGATCACGTATTACTCTCTCAGGCAACCGAATTGGAACTTGTTGACAAAGAATTCAAAACAATACTAACCCCTGAACACATCCAACAGGTAGTATCCTTAATTCCTGACAATTGGCTGGTTGGCGATTCTCCATTTAGGTCTGCTGCTGAACACCGTGCAGCATATGCCCGTTTTTTAGAACTACGAATTGCCTCTTCACCTATTTTCATAAACGAAGCAAAAAATGCACAATCACTTATTTGAATATGCGGTTATTCGCGTGGTACCCAGAGTGGAGCGTGAAGAGTTTATGAACATAGGAGTAATTCTGTATTGCTCTGGTCAGAAATTTCTTAACACGCTATTTGCATTAGATGAAAAGAGGCTTCAAGCTTTATATTCAGATATTGATATAACAGAACTGGAAGAGCATCTGAATGCCTTTAAAAGAATTTGTGATGGCGCAAAGGAGGGCGGACCCATTGCCTCACTTGATCCTGCCAGCCGGTTCAGATGGCTCACTGCAACCCGAAGCACCATTATTCAAACATCTAAAGTTCATCCCGGTTTTTGCCTTGACCCCGAGAAAACGCTGAAAAAACTCTTTGCGGAACTGGTTCGTTGATCTGAAGAAACCATTTCAGCCTAGTAATTGGTCAATTTCAGCAGCAAGACTCCGGTCTTTCTCAGTGCTTATATTCCCTGCACTATGCGTACTTAGTTTTATCTGAACCTTGTTGTATACATTGGTCCATTCAGGATGATGATCCATTTTTTCGGCAAGAAATGCTACCCGGGTCATGAAAGCCCAGGCTTCTGAGAAATTTTTAAATTCAAAGTCTCTAACCAATTGGTCATTTTTAATTTTCCAGCTCATGATTTCTGATTGAGTTCTTCCTTAATCTTTTTTGGTAACTTCTGATAAACCAGCTCATAAGAATGGTCGATGAGTTCCCGTAGCTGATTAATGGTTAAACGTCCATTCATATTAATTGTGTTCCAGTGAACTTTACTCATGTGATATCCGGGGGTGATTTCATCATATTCTTCTCTTAAAGTTGCGGCCCGCTCCGGATCGCACTTGGCATTAAATGTAGAAGGATCTTGCAGACTGATCAGTAAAAACATTTTACCACCTACTTTAAATACCAGAGTATCCTCACCAAATGGAAAAGATTCCACCACACCCGATTTTTGAATACAGTATTCTCTTAACGTTTCAATATCCATTAGTATAAAACTAGTTAATTATTGATCAAATATGCGGTCAGTTAAAACACATCAGGCAAATGGTTGTACATTATTCAGAACTAATATTTATATACATGGCAAAATGCGATTTTTCAATTGATTTCACCGGGGCTTCAGAAAGTTTGATTAACAAGGCTAATGATGCCATTATCAATGCAGGTGGCATATTTAACGGTAATGCTGAATCAGGATACTTTTCTATTTCAACCCCTATAGGCAAAATAGAAGGTGGATATCAGGTTTCGGGACAAACAATTGCCTTTACTATTACAGACAAACCTTTTTTATTAGGATGTGGCCGGATTGAGGATGAGCTGCGGAAATACGTTGTGTAATACAAAAATCTTTGTTAATTCATCTCCATATTCAATAAGCGCTTGCCTGATTCAGCAATTCTATTGAAGAAGCATCTAAACTGATCTCAGTCGCATTCACCAATTCGTTCAGCTGATTGATCGTTGTTGCGCTTGCTATTGGCGCAGTAATCCCAGGCCGCGCCATCAACCAGGCCAGCGAAATAGTAGCCGGGGTTACACGGTGCTGATTGGCAATCTCATCCAAAACACTCAGAATTCTGAATCCACGATCGTTCATATACTTAGATATGCCGGTTCCACGTGCACTTTTGTTAAAATCCTGTTCAGAACGATATTTGCCTGTGAGAAATCCACTTGCTAAAGAATAATAAGGAAGCACACCTAAATTCTTCTCTTTAATAATGGGTTCATATTCCCTTTCATATTTTTCACGGCTGTATAAATTATATTCTGGCTGAAGGCTCTCATATCGTGGGATACCTAATCGTTCACTGCTATTTAAGGATTCGATAAGACGCATACCGCTGAAATTGGAAGCACCAATTACCCGCACCTTTCCAGCCTTAATCAGTGCTGAAAATGCTTCGAGTGTTTCATCTACAGGCGTATCCGGATCATCATAATGCGATTGATACAGATCTATAAAATCAGTCTGAAGACGGTTTAAAGATTCTTCCACCGCCTGCATGATATATTTACGGGAAAGGCCTTTCTGTTCAGGACTTAAATTACTGCCTACTTTTGTAGCCAAAACTATTCTATCCCGTTTTCCGGAATTCTTAAGCCATTTTCCAATAATAGTTTCTGATTCACCCCCCTTATTACCAGGTGCCCACCTCGAATAAGAATTAGCGGTATCGATAAAATTTAATCCCTGATCCGTGAAAGCATCCAGTATTTTAAAAGAAGAAGCTTCGTCCAATGTCCAGCCAAAAACATTTCCCCCAAAACATAATGGGGAAACGGCTAATTCTGAATTTCCTAACTTTTTAAATTGCATATCTAATAACTCATTTCTACTATCTTCTCCACATCATCCGGAGTTAAATTTTTGTGTTCACCAATACCTGTTAGTCCGCGTTCCTTAAACCGTTTATTGATAAGCTGGGCAGTACCCTTATAATTTGATGTATATTCAGAAAGTGCTGTTTTAATACCCATTGAATGGAAAAACTCTTCCGTTTTAATTATGCCAATTCTCGCCCTTTCCTCTACAGATCCTGAATTTATTCCCCAGACTCGGGTAGCATACTGAGCCAGCTTTGATTTTTTGGGTTCAAAATTATAACGGTAATGGCTCGGCGCGATTATAGCCAGTGTTCGGGCATGATCAATTCCATACAAAGCGGTTAATTCGTGCCCGATTGCATGAATGGCCCAGTCAGTGGGAACACCCTTTTGAATCAGGCCATTTAAGGCCATCGTGCAGCACCACATAAAATCTGAAGCCAAATTATAGTCAGATGGATCTTTCATGATCCCCGGTGCAATCTCAATTAATGTTTGCATAATACTTTCCGAGAACCTGTCCTGCAACAAAGCGTCAACCGGATAAGTCATGTATTGTTCAAGTACATGAGTAAAAGCATCAGCAACGCCATTTGCTAACTGACGCTGAGGCAGTGATCTTATTACCTGTGGATCAAGTATAGAGAATTTAGGAAACAGACCTGGCCCTCCCATTCCTAATTTTTGCTGTGTGGATGACCTTGTAATTACCGCTCCAGAGTTCATTTCCGACCCTGTTGCGGGGATGGTTAACACTGTTCCAAATGGCATTCCCTCTTCTGTTCGAATACCCTTTCTTAAAATGTCCCAGGGTTCTTCTCCCTCATACATAGCTGCTGAAGAAAGAAACTTAGTCCCATCTATCACAGAACCACCACCAACAGCCAGCAGGAAGTCGATCTTCTCCGTTTTAATTATGCGGAGTGCACTCATCAGTACTTCATATTCAGGATTAGCAGGGATACCACCAAACTCCAGCATATTAAATCCCTTCATCGCAGCCTGAACCTGATTATAAATGCCATTGGCTTTAATACTGCCGCCACCATAAAGCATCAAGACTTTCGCACCAGCAGGAATTTCATCAGACAACCTTTTTATCTGATCTTTTCCAAAAATTATTTTTGTCGGATTCTTAAATTCAAAATTCAGCATAATTCTTTGGCACAATATTAATGCCTTTTTAGTGGATTTATAAAACGATCAGAATATTCTACAGCCTGTTGACATGAAAGATGCAGGTTTATTAAGAAATAATACCGGTTGAGGCAATAATTAATTTCTATTTTCCGAACTTAGCAGAAGCTTAGCAAAAAACACAAAAATATGGGTAGATCAACAGAAACATTTAATAAAAAAGAAAAAGAGAAGAAGCGGCTTAAGAAACAGAAGGATAAAAAAGAAAAGGCTGAGGAGC
>DASWTL010000062.1:0-10079 GCA_036402155.1 Sphingobacteriaceae bacterium
TACGCCTAGAAGACCAGTAATAAGTGTAAATAATAATAATTTTTTCATTTGATATAGTTGTTTTAATTGTTCCGAAGGAACCCCTTCGGAGCTAAAAGCTCATGGATTAGATTAATGCCTTTTTGAAATTTCACGCCAGGTTATATGGAACTGTTTATACAACAACTGTGGCTGACCGTTTCAGATCAGTATACTTCAGGCCGTATAAACAATGCCCTGTATCGTCCTCTTATTTGTTTAAACTTACAAATTTATATTGAATAAATATAGAATAAACGTGTAGATATCAGACGATTATTCGCTGTAAAAGTTTAACAGACATAATTAAAAGCTGTTTTGAATACTGTTATATAAAGATTTAGTATTCCAGTATCCACTGGCAATAATTCTTCGGATTGTGAAAAGCGGATCGTTTTCATCACGTTTTTCTGCCAGAACAAACGCAGCATCAAATCCACGTTTTTTCAATTCAGGAATAGCTTCTTTATTCCACAATCCAAACGGATAGGCAAAATACTTAATTTCTTTTCCTGTTATTTCAGTAAGTGTTTTGGTTGGCTTTTCTATCTGCTTCACCCAATCGTCGCCTTTATATTTCTTAACGTTTTGATGATCATAGGTGTGTGAGCCAATAACATGCCCGGCATCAGAAAGCTCCTTCACCTGAGCCTTACTCATATAATTTGGCCGGCCCAGTGAAACGGTCATTATAAAAAACACCGCTTTAAAACCATACTTGTTAAGCTCTGGCAGTGCTGCAGTATACTGATCGAGTTTGGTATCATCAAAAGTGAGCATAATTGGTTTGGATGGAAGTTTAGCGCCATAAACCAGGTAATTGTAAAGCTGATCAGGTAAGATTGTATGGTAACCACTGTCTGCAAGCATTTTCATCTGGGATTTAAATTCCGCCGGTTTTACAATATAATCTTTGCCAACCGAACCATCGGAAGAGGTCCAGTTCCTGATCTGGTGATAGCACAAAATGGGTACCTGTTTTCTCGATAAAATAGTTGCGGCATCCGCTTTCTTTCCGCCGGTTACCTGAGGTTCAGCATCTGCAGCTTCTTTTTGAACAGTTGTTTTTTGAGTAGTTTTAGTTGCCTGATCTGCAGAAGCTTTTGGAGAGTTCTGGCATGCCGATGTTGTAAATAGCGCAAATACTAAAAGTGCAATAATTGGTTTCTTCATAGTTATTTAAAGGTCTGACGAAAATAGGGATAAATCCATAAATGTAACTTTGATTGAAATGTTTTATTGTGGTACGGGTTTTTGTTTTTGGGTTGGGCGTGACCCCTACGGCGAAGCACCCATCCTGGCCGTCCGTTTGCAGGAACTATTCGGCATGCTCGATACACCCAGGATAAACGGCGGAACCAAAACCGTAGTCATCCACCTGCTCTATCCCGGTTATAAGCCCGTGCAAGTCGCCACCGACCTTTGCAGCTTCTGGCAGAACACCTATTTCGAGGTCCGCAAAGAACCCAAACGCCGGTACCCCAAACATTCATGGCCCGAAAACCAGTTGGAAGCAGAGGCGGTGAGAGGGGTGAAGAGGAGGGGTTAAGGTGCGGTAGGTGTCACATTGACCGTTGTGTCATCCTAAGAATTGTGTCATGAGCGAAGTCGAAGAACGTGCGTTTGGGAATTAATTATAATATTTGAGAATCGCCCTTCGACTCCGCTCAGGGTGACCGTCCTGATTATTGTTTTTAATTGTGATGCAAAAAGCCCCAGGTCATGCGAAGTCGAAGCACGTGCGGTTGGTTCTAAATGATAATTTTTGAAATATTGCCGCCCTTCGACTCCGCTCAGGGTGACCGTCCTGATTAGGCTCAGGGTGACCGTACTAATTGCTTATGGTTGACTTGTTAAAAACTTCTCCTCTCAAATTTCCGGCTATACATTATATTTACCCTCAATTGAGCATAGAAAAGGATGAGTGACGAATTAGAACAAAATATTCCGGGTGAAAATGAGGAAACCGTACATAATACGGTAACACCCATCAGCGGATTATACGAAAACTGGTTTCTGGATTATGCATCATATGTTATCCTTGACCGTGCTGTTCCGCATATCCATGATGGATTAAAACCGGTACAGCGGCGTATACTTCATTCATTAAAAGAAATGGATGATGGCAGATTTAATAAAGCTGCCAACGTCATTGGTAACACGATGAAGTACCATCCCCATGGAGATGCCTCCATTGGCGATGCAATGGTTCAGATCGGGCAGAAAAACCTGCTTATCGATACACAGGGTAACTGGGGGGATCCGGTAACCGGAGATTCTGCAGCTGCCCCTCGTTATATTGAAGCAAGGCTTTCTAAATTTGCAAATGAAGTAGTATTTAATGCAGATACTACAGAATGGTCATTAAGCTATGACGGGCGTAACCGCGAGCCGGTTACCTTGCCGGTCAAATTTCCTTTACTGCTTGCCCAGGGGGCCGAAGGTATTGCAGTTGGCCTGGCCACCAAGATCATGCCTCATAACTTTAACGAGCTGATAGACGCATCTATTGAGGTTTTGAAAGGAAATCGCCCGGATCTTTTGCCGGATTTCCCTACTTCAGGGATGGCCGATTTTTCAAATTACAATGAAGGACAGCGCGGCGGTAAAATAAGGGTACGGGCACGAATTGTAGAAAGGGATAAGAAAACGCTGGCTATAACAGAAATTCCTTTTTCTACTACTACAGGGAGCCTGATAGACAGTGTGATATCAGCAAACGACAAGGGAAAGATCAAAATCAAAAAGATAGAGGATAATACCGCCCAGGATGTGGAAATTGTCATTCATCTTGCGCCCGGTATTTCACCCGACGTTACAATAGATGCACTGTATGCATTTACAGACTGTGAAGTATCCATCTCACCAAATACATGCGTAATTAAGGATAACAAGCCGCACTTTATGAGTGTGAATGATATTTTGGTTGAGAGTACCGAACATACCAAAAGCTTGTTAAAAATGGAGCTTGAGCTCCGTCTGGCAGAACTTAAAGAGAAAATATTTTTTAGTTCGCTGTTAAAGATCTTTATCCAGGAGGGGATGTATAAACACCCGGACTATGAAAGCTCCGGGAACTTTGACGTGGTAGTGGAGGTTCTGAATAAGCTTTTTGAGCCTTTCCTCACCCAGTTCTATCGCCCGATACTTCCTGAAGATTATAAAAAGCTTATTGAAAAGCCAATGAGCAGCATCACCCGGTTTGATGTTAAAAAGTCGGATGAGCAGATGAAGGGGCTGGAAAATGAAATTAAAGAGGTAAAGCATCATTTGAAGCATCTTACTGATTATGCCATTGCCTGGTTTGATAAATTAAAATCAAAATACGGAAAAGACCGCGAGCGAAAGACTGAAATCAGGCAGTTCGACCGTGTAGAGGCCGCTAAAGTGGCGCTGGCCAATGTGAAACTGTACATGAACCGCGAAGATGGCTTTGTTGGTACAGGTTTACGTAAAGATGAATTTGTATGTGATTGTTCAGACCTTGATGAGATCATCGTTTTTCGCGAAGACGGTAAATTTATTGTTACTAAAATCGCTGACAAGAACTTTGTAGGGAAGGGAATTCTTCATGCACAGGTTTTTAAAAAGAACGATGAACGAACAGTTTATAATCTCATTTATAAGGACGGTCAAAGCGGCGCCTCTTATATTAAGCGTTTTTCTGTTTTGGGCGTTACCCGCGACAAGGAATATGATCTGACAAAAGGGTCGAAGAACTCAAAAGTGTTGTATTTTACAGCAAATCCAAATGGCGAAGCGGAAACTGTTAACATTCAGCTTAAGCCGCATGCTAAACTCCGTAAACTTCAGTTTGATCTTGATTTTGCTGAAATTGCGATAAAAGGCCGTTCATCACAGGGAAATATAGTCACTAAATATCCTGTAAAGAAAATTGTGCTTAAATCAAAAGGCATATCTACACTTGCAGGCCGGAAAATATGGTTTGATGATATTTTGAAACGGTTGAATGCGGATGGAAGAGGCAAATATCTGGGTGAGTTTGATGGTGACGACAAGATCTTAACTATGAACAGGGATGGGGTTTTTGAACTCACCACCTTTGATCTGAGTAACCATTTTGATGATCATCTTGTACTGATGGAAAAGTATGACCCTGAGAAGGTTTATTCGGTGATCCATCTGGATGGTAAAACAAAGATCAATTACGTAAAGCGGTTTACCTTCGAAAATACGGCTGTAGGTCGTAAAACAAGTATTATAAATGAAGAACCTGGTTCAAAGCTGGTTCTTATTTCAGGCGCTGCCCAGCCAATTGTTAAAGTTGACCAACTGAAAGGTAAGGCATTAGTGCCTGAATCTATTGAGATAAACCTGGCCGATGCTATTGATGTAAAGGGAATGAAGGCGCAGGGAAACAGATTGTCGCAGCACGAGATAAAACACATTGAATTGATTGCCGAGCATGATGATCCGGAGGATTTACCTGATCCGGTGCCGGAAATTACGCTGGAAGAAGTTATCAAGGAAGAAAAAGCAGATATAGAGGCCGAAAAGGAAGTAAAAGCGATTGCTCCTGAAGAAGCCACAGCGCCGGTTGTACAACCGGAAACAGCTAAAGCTGCAGCACCTCCTGCGGTAAAAGAGGAGAAACCTCAGCCGAAAAAAATAGATTTTGAGATTACCAACCCGGATGACGTGGATATAGATGATAAGGGGCAGCTGGGATTGTTTTAGATTCAGATGATGTACCATTGCCGGCAGGGCCTGTACCCGCCGGCATTTTTCTTTTAAAAACTTCTACTACCCGGATGCTTTTCAACTGTTTTATAAAAGGTGTGATGCCGGGTTTTACTCTCTCTGAAAATTAATTTTTTAACTAAACCAGATATGCTGCTATGAGGAAATGTTTTACGTATTCATCATTGTTTTTCATTATTATTCTTTGCTCATTTTCCGGTAACCGGGATGCGGTGAGGAAAAACCCACCAGTTACGGTAGCCCAACCTGCGCCATACCGGCTTGATGCTTCTACTGCAAAGATTAATAAAGAATCAACCGAGGTAGTAGAAGATAGCAGGTTAAGTACTAAAAAAGGAATAGCCTTAAAGCCTGGCATCCCGGCAGGAATTGATGGAGCGCGTACGGAGCCGGATATTGTATTTGATGTAAAGCTTCCAAAATCAGGCCGGTATGTGATGAGTACCTATGCGGTAACTGATGCAGAAGGCGCTGAGCTGATGAAAAAGGCTAAGACTAAGTTTGAATCTCTATTCATGAAAATTCAGATTGATGACCGTCGTCCAACCAAACGGGTGGTGTATGTGCCGTGGGACCAGCGCAACCAGGAAACCGGCAAATTTGAGTTTAGCGGCGAAAGCCAGCAGTTAAAGATCTGGCTTCCCCGGGGTGTCCGGCTGGAGTATATTGATCTTGCAGCATATATCCCCCCGGCAGTACCACCCAAGGCATTGAGTTATCAGCCAAAGGTTTTACCACCGGCAACGCACCCACGGCTATGGGTAAACCAGCAATCACTGCCCCAGGTGAAGGCGCAGTTACAGGTCGGGGAAAACCTTGCGGCCTGGGAGAAGGTGAAAAAAGCAGCTTTAACACCATTTGTTTTTGAGTTTGATCCGAATGCCGAGATGGCTTTTAATCCAAAGCTGGAAGGCGCTGTAGAATCAAAGGCATTTTATTACTTAATGACAGGCGACAAAAAGATCGGTAAAGAAGCAATAAGACTTACGGCAGATTATCTTTCGCGTGTAGAGTTCGGCAACCTCCTGGATATTACCCGCGAAATGGGTCGTGCAATTTATGCAGCTTCCCAGGTTTACGACTGGTGTTATGATCTGATGACTCCGGAGCAGAAGAAGGTTCTGTACACAAACCTGATGCGCCTTTCGGACGACATGGAGGCCGGCTGGCCACCGTTTAAGCAGAGCGTTATTAACGGACATGGCAATGAAGCACAGATCTGCAGGGATTTACTTGCTATGAGTATTGCCGTTTATAATGAAGATCCTAAGCCTTATCAATATACCTCTTACATTATCCTGGAAGATTTGGTGCCCATGCGCAAGTTTGAATACCAGTCGCCACGGCATAACCAGGGTGTTAATTATGGTTCATACCGTTTTGGGTGGGACATGCACTCGGCCTGGTTATTTTACCGGATGACGGGTAAGCCTGTTTTTGATGATAATATTAAAGACGTTCGCTATTTCTGGCAATACATGCGTGTCCCGGATGGACAGATGCTTCGTGACGGGGATGGCTTTACTGCCGGTAAACCCGGGGAGTTTTTTTACTGGAAATCACCGCAAACCATGTTTTTAAACTATACGTATGCGCGGGATCCGCTTATCAAGGCCGAGTTTGAACGCCAGGGTGGTATACCTAATACTCCGGTATTATTCCTGCTGCTTAACGACCCTGCGCTTAAAGCTGCCCCTTCAACAGAATCAATGCCTCTCACTAAAGATTTTGGAAAGATTCTGGGTTCGATGATCGCACGTACAGGCTGGGATATTGGGTTAAACAGTAATGATGTAGTAGCAGAAATAAAAGGCGGCGGGTACCTTTTTGGAAACCATCAGCATGCTGATGCCGGATCTGTCCAACTGTATTACCGTGGATTTCAGTTTGGCGATCTTGGAGTTTACAAGTTTTATGGTACTCCGTACGACACAGGCTTCAACAAGCGCTCGGTGTCACACAGTATGATGCTTGCTGTTAACCCGGAAGCGAAAGGAAGTGATCCTAGTGATGGCGGAACCCGGCCTAACCGGAGGTTCCCTAAAACAGCGGAAGAGGTGCAAAGTGATGGAGGCTACAATAATGGTAAAGTTCTTTCTGCAGATTTTGGCCCGTCGCAAATAAAACCTTCGTTCAGTTATTTCGCTGCTGACCTTACCGGCGCCTATGCGTCGAAAATGGATGCTTATACCCGTGGGTTCTGTTTCCTGAATCTGGACCGCCAGGACATTCCGGCAGCCATAATCTTAACAGATGATATGACAACTGAAGGTGCAGGTATCAGCAAGTACTGGCAGATTAACGCGCTTAATAAGCCCGAACAAACAGCCGACGGTGTGGTACTACACAACCAACGGGGTGAGCTGGTAGGTAAAACCCATGTGCAAATGCTGGTTCCTGCGTCTGCAGAACGCAAGATTGAAATTCTAAGCGGCCCGGATGCCAACAGCTCATTTGCCAGAAAATTCGAAGCCCCTGAAGTAAATCTGCCTGAAATTACAGGTCACCGTATCCTGATTTCGCCTAAAGTTCCGGCAACCAGGAACCGTTTTTTAACCGTTTTCCAGGTAACGGCCGGCGATACCAAACCATTGCCTGTTGAACATTATGAAACTCCGGTAAGCTATGTTGTAATTTTGGCTGACCGGGTAGTGAGTATGAGTAACAATACCGGGCTGATTACGAAGCCTTTTAACTTAAAAGTTCCTGAGACCGGCACATACCAGGTTGTCCTTGCCGGGATGAAGGCGGGCACATGGAATGTAAAAAGCGCGGATGGAAAAGTGAATTTAAAGGCTGAAGTTGCTGATGGAAAAAATACTATCTTTTTTAAGGGCGCCGGCGGGCAGTATTCAATAACTCCCGGAAGTTAGCCGGATCTGAAGACATTAGGTACAACAACAGGCAGACGCTATGGGCTCTGCCTGTTTACAGCTACATCTTATCATACTTACTTGTAACACACCAAACCGCAGGTTAAATAAGAATCATACGTGTAATCCCAGAGCCGTATTTAACCAGAACAACTGTGAATTTCACCGGATAAGCATTTCCGGCTTCGGCCTTCCTTCGACCCATCTTCGGGACACGTTCGATGGCCGCCGAACCTGTCACGGCCATGACCCGGCGAAGTCTCGTAGAATCCCTATAGTAACCTAAGGGAATCCCTAAAGAAACACACCGGGAAAGTCCCACGAAGGGTGGACTTAAGGTGGACTTATGGTGGAGTTTATGTGGACTTAAGGTGGAGTTGTATACAACTTTTTCGAAATGGATTACCGGAAAGGGTGGACTTTATACCCGGCAGGTTGAAGCGATATTAAATATACAAAATAAATGGCCGTTTTGCAAGTCTGATAGGGTTTTTCTTTGCGATTTTTATCCAGCTAAAAAAGAGTGTTAAAGTGAAATAGCAACTGGCGGCAAGCGACACAGGTAGAGGGGCGGTATGGTGAAACATCACCTGCAGGTGAATAAGAACTATGGAGGCCTTATTCTTTATAAAGCGTGATCATTTTTGGCAGGATAGTACCTTTTATGACATCATTTATAGCATCCTTTTCCGGTAGATTAAAAGAAAGTGAGATAGTGTTTCTACCAGTCAGCTTTAAGGTAGCATATATGTCGATTCCCGTTAACAGGTCTTTGAAGGTGGAATGATAATTGTCGTCACTATTCAGAAAAATAAATGGCATTTCAAGGTTTTTTACCTGACTGCTGTGATTTTCTCCTTTCCGGGTGTACTTTGTAATATTTACTATAAAATGGTCCGTACTGAAATTATTTAAACCTAGCTTAACTTTGCGTTTCTCAACGTTGATATTCGCCTCTATATGAATATTTTCAGATTTACTCTTCCACTTACCTTTTAAATTATCTCTGTGCTTACTTGATAAATTTTTATCGCGGAGATCAGGCAATGTTATCTGAGAATGTGCTGCATTACTTAAAATGGTGAAACATAAAATTATCAATAAATTTCTCATAGAGGCTTAATTATAGTTTTCCATAAGCAGGGGGTGGTATGGGGATAACACCAACCACAGGTGAAATTATAATGCTTTTGTCTTGATTTTAATTAATTCAGCCTGCAGGTTTTTGTAATCTCTTTTTTCGGACTTTGCGCATTCAATAGCTTCAACTTGTGTGCTTTCTGCTTCTGCATAGAATCCAAGGCGATAAAGAATATGTGCCAGCGTGTCATAATATGCAGATGTAGGTTTTAGTGCAACTGAGCGTTTACTCCAGAGCATGGCTTTGGTGAGATGGTTTGGGTTTTTAGTGCCTAGGATATAGAAGTTCCAGGCAGCATTATTTAACTCCGTAGCGAAAGAATTGAAGGCGGGACGTCTTATCATAACAGTCCCGGTTTCTACTTTTAATGAATCCGCTCTGGCTTTGAGGGAAGCTATATGCTTTTTATAGTTCTCTTCATATTTATTCTCAAGCTTTTTCATGGAATCTGCACTTACATTCATGTAGTATTGATCATAGTAAAAAGTTGCATTCCTGAAATAATTGACCGTATCTTTTACTGCCTGATAATATTGTAAAAGCTTCAGCGTATACATTTTTTGCGCCTGTTCATAGTTCTTACCATATAGGCTGCGGCTAAATGATGCAGCAGACTGTGCCTTCGGAATACTTTTTGTCGCAATTGCTTCGGCCATGCTGTTATTAACTATTCCGATGGTTATTGCAACACGCCTTGCCGGAGGAATGGTTTTGAAGACGCTATCGACAACTTTTTTATTAAGCAGAGCGCTTCTGTAAGCTTTGCTGTCGGTAGTTGGACCTGCTTCCAGTATAAATAATACCTCATCATATTTGCCCAGATCATTTATTGATAAATAATTGACATATTCATCAATGAGTTTTGCATTGTCTGTAATGCCGATCTTTTTTCTTCTTATAATATACTCCTTCAGAAATTGGGCATTCCGATAACCGGATGTGTATTGTTCGTCAAGGTCAGCAAGTGATGTTTCTTTACTTGCAAAAACTGCCTTGGAGAGCATATCCAGATACTTTCCGGGTGTTGCGAAACTACCGAAACCCTTTAATAAAAGACCGCCCCGACTATCCAAAAATACAAATGCCGGGAAAGTAGTGATCTTATACTTTGTAATGATTTTTCTGGAGGAAGTATCTTTAAGATCTATTTTATAAGCTATGAAATTTTTATTGACGGTATTTATAACCTCAGGATCATTAAATCCCAACATGTAATTTTTACTCTGGGGTGCAGGTGTTGTTACTATCAGGATTAATAGCGGCTTATTTTGTTCTCTCGACTTTATTTCTGAAGATGAGAATATCTTTTCAAACCTGATCTTTTG
>DASWTL010000063.1:0-17488 GCA_036402155.1 Sphingobacteriaceae bacterium
TTTGACTTTATTCAGGAAGTTTTAGAACAAAAAGATTAATAATTTAATTTTTTTGTTTAATTTTGCATCCCCGAAACAGCGGGTATATATAGGTAAAATAAAAATCATATATGGCTAAACAGTCCTCAATTGAACAAGACGGAATAATTAGAGAAGCATTATCAAATGCGATGTTTCGGGTTGAATTGGAGAACGGGCATGAGATTATAGCTCATATTTCAGGTAAAATGCGGATGCATTACATCAAAATTTTACCAGGTGATAAAGTAAAGCTTGAAATGTCGCCATATGATTTAACAAAAGGAAGAATAACGTATAGATACAAATAAGATGAAGGTTAGAGCATCCATAAAGAAGCGTAGCGCTGATTGCAAAATCATCCGTCGTAAAGGTAAACTTTTTGTAATTAACAAAAAGAACCCAAAGTATAAACAACGTCAGGGTTAATAATTAGTAAAGGATTATAAATGGCAAGGATAGCAGGTATAGATTTACCAAAAAACAAAAGAGGCGAGATTGGCCTTACTTACATTTTCGGCATAGGCAGGTCTACTGCACAAAATATTCTGGATCAGGCTGGTATTAGCTATGATGTAAAAGTGCAGGAATGGACAGATGAGCAGTTAACTGCCATCCGCGGACTAATCAATGATCAGTTCAAGGTTGAAGGTGCATTACGTTCTGAAGTTCAGCTGAATATTAAACGTTTGATGGATATAGGCTGTTACCGCGGTCTTCGTCATCGTAAGGGCTTACCTGTTCGTGGACAGAGGACAAAGAACAACTCACGTACCCGTAAAGGTAAACGTAAAACAGTAGCTAACAAAAAGAAGGCAACTAAGTAAGATGGGATGTTAGATGTGAGATATGAGAGTATTTCGGATCTAAGTCTCAATTAATTCACCAATTAAGCGGATATGAAGTCTGGTCTGAGAAGATCAGAATTCATGATTAAAACAAGAAATAGATAAGAGTAAGGAGATCTATCTCACGTCTCAAGTCTCGTATCTCAAATCTAAAAGAAATGGCTAAAACTAAAAAAGTAACCAAGAAAAGAGTTGTAGTAGTTGAACCTGTTGGTCAGGCTCATGTTAATGCTACATTCAATAATATCATCATCACATTAACCAACAACCAGGGACAAGCTATTTCATGGTCGTCTGCAGGTAAAATGGGATTCAAAGGTTCTAAGAAGAATACTCCTTACGCTGCCGGACAAGCTGCTTCTGATTGTGGCAAAGTGGCATATGATCTAGGGTTACGTAAAGTTGAGGTTTTTGTAAAAGGTCCAGGTTCAGGTCGTGAATCTGCAATCCGTACTTTACAAATTGCTGGTATCGAGGTAACTACCATTAAAGATATCACACCGCTTCCACATAATGGATGCCGTCCTCCAAAAAGAAGAAGAGTTTAATAATAGTAATTAACTAGTTTTTAAAGCTAAGAGTCTGTAACTAAAGGTTGCATGATACTTTAAAAAATCAATAAATATGGCAAGATATACTGGTCCAAAATCAAAAATTGCACGTAGATTCAGAGAACCCATTTTCGGTCCTGATAAGGCATTAGAAAGAAAAAATTATCCTCCCGGCATGCACGGGGCTTCCAAAAGAAGAGGAAAGCAGTCTGAATATGCTATCCAGTTAATGGAAAAGCAAAAAGTGAAATACACGTATGGTGTATTAGAGCGTCAGTTTGAGAATTTATTCCACAAAGCATCTTCAAAACAAGGTATCACCGGTGAAAACCTGCTTAAATTATTAGAGGCTCGTTTAGATAACGCTGTGTATCGTTTAGGAATATCTCCTACCCGTTCAGGTGCCCGTCAGCTGGTTAGCCACAAGCATATTACGGTAAACGGTGAGGTAGTAAACATACCTTCATATTCTTTACGTGCAGGTGATGTGGTTGCAGTTCGTGAACGCTCAAAATCACTTGAGGCAATTACGAGTTCAGTTGCAGGACGTAAGATTAATAAATACAATTGGTTAGAGTGGGATGCTAACAATTTAACAGGAAAGTTCCTGAATTATCCTACCCGCGATGAGATTCCTGAAAATATTAAAGAGAATTTAATCGTCGAGTTATACTCTAAGTAACAGTAGAAGCTGACTCCTAAAAGATTCAGCTTCCTGATTTACAATTATCTTATTATTTACAATTAATTAGTATATCATATGGCAATTTTAGCATTTCAGAAACCTGATAAAGTTATCATGCAGAAATCAACGGATTTCGACGGTACATTTGAATTTCGCCCGTTAGAGCCTGGATTCGGAGTAACTATAGGTAATGCTTTACGTCGTATTCTGTTATCTTCACTGGAAGGTTTCGCGATTACTTCTGTACGTTTCTCTGGTGTTTCACATGAGTTTTCTACTATTAAAGGTGTGGTAGAAGATGTTACGGAGATCATTCTTAACTTAAAGCAAGTACGTTTTCAGAAAGTTGGAGAATCCGGAGATTCTGAAAAGATATTCGTTCTTATTAACGGCCAGGATAAGTTTTCTGCCGGCGATATCACTAAGTTCTCAAGCAATTTCACAGTGTTAAATCCTGATCTTGTGATTTGTAACATGGAATCTTCTGTAACTCTGGAGATCGAGCTTGTTGTAAGCAAGGGAAGGGGTTATATTGCTGCTGAAGAGAATAAAAATGCCGAGGCTCCTGTGGGAGTTATTGCCATTGATTCGATTTTTACGCCGATTAAAAATGTAAAATATACTATTGAGAACTTTCGTGTTGAGCAGAAGACCGACTACGAAAAATTAGTTCTTGATATTACTACTGACGGATCTATACATCCGGAGGATGCTTTGAAAGAAGCTGCTAAAATACTTATTCACCACTTCATGCTATTCTCTGACGAGAACATTATGCTTGAGGCCCAGGCCAAGGAAGAAACCAAGGAAGTTGATGAGGAAATATTACATATGCGTAAGATCCTTAAAACTGAACTGGTTGATCTTGATTTATCTGTACGTGCATTAAACTGCTTGAAAGCTGCTGATATTCGCAGCCTTGCCGAGCTGGTTTCATATGATGTTGCGGATATGTTAAAGTTCAGAAATTTTGGGAAGAAATCTTTAACTGAAATCCAGGACCTGGTAAAATCAAAAGGCTTGTCATTTGGCATGAACCTTTCAAAATTTAAATTAGACGAAGAATAATAAGCGACGCATAATTCCTCTTAAAAGTTAAAATTAAATGGTAAAAAGTTAAAATAGGCTGATTAAAGGCATAAATAATTTTTGAATTTTTACTTTTGATTTTGAATTAAGAACGGTATGCACGTGCAATATAAACAGACATGAGACACGGTAAAACACACAATCATTTAGGTCGTACTAACACGCATAGAAAAGCGATGTTAGCTAATATGGCCTCTTCGCTTATACTTCACAAGCGTATTACTACAACTTTAGCTAAGGCTAAAGAACTTCGTAAATATGTAGAGCCTTTGATCACTAAATCAAAGAGTGATACTACTCATTCACGTCGTACAGTATTTTCTTATCTGAAAGATAAAGAAACTACATCTATTCTTTTCCGTGAAGTGGCAGAAAAAGTAGCCAATCGTCCCGGAGGATATACACGTATTCTTAAATTAGAAAATCGCTTGGGTGATAATGCCGAAATGGCATTAATTGAGCTGGTAGACTACAATGAGCTATACACCTCTGCCTCTGCACAGGTTACTGAAAAGAAAACAACACGTCGTCGTGGTGGAAAAGGTAAAAAGGCCGGAGCTGCGGATACTGTAAAATCTGAGGTTGCTGCTGAGGAAACAGTTGCTGCTGAAGAAGTATCAACTGAACCAGCTGCATCTTCAGAAGAAGCCACATCTGCTGATGAAACTTCGGAAGCACCAAAAGATAAAGAAAAGGGAGAATAAGTATCATCCTCTGCATGAATAATAGAAGCCTCGCAAATGCGGGGCTTTTTTTGTGCTATTCTGTCATCCTGTCATTTTACTGTCTTGGTTAATGTGGCTGAATTGTGTGTCTTTTCTGTCATAAAAACCGCCATATATTCCTTGGCACAACCATTGATAAAAGACTTAAGAACATTGAACACAATTAAAGGAATATAGCATGTCAAAAATTATTGGTATCGACCTAGGAACAACAAACTCATGCGTGGCGGTGATGGAGGGTAATGAGCCCGTAGTTATAGCCAACAGTGAGGGAAAGCGCACAACGCCATCTATAGTAGCTTTTGTAGAAAATGGCGAGCGTAAAGTAGGGGATCCTGCAAAGCGTCAGGCAATTACAAACCCTGCCAAAACTATCTATTCTATAAAACGCTTCATGGGCAATAGCTTTGATGAAGTTCAGAAAGAAGTTAAACGCGTACCGTATAAGGTATTAAAAGGCGATAATAACACGCCACGTGTTGAGATCGACGATCGTAAATATACCCCGCAGGAAATATCAGCAATGATCCTGCAGAAGATGAAGAAGACTGCTGAGGATTTTCTGGGCCATGAGGTTACAGAAGCGGTCATTACTGTGCCAGCATATTTCAATGATGCTCAGCGTCAGGCTACGAAAGAGGCTGGCGAGATTGCCGGGTTGACTGTTAAACGTATCATAAATGAGCCTACAGCTGCTGCTTTAGCCTACGGTTTAGATAAAGCTCATAAGG
Source organism: Sphingobacteriaceae bacterium (assembly GCA_036402155.1). GTDB lineage: Bacteria > Bacteroidota > Bacteroidia > Sphingobacteriales > Sphingobacteriaceae > DASWTL01. The sequence continues at coordinate 4,648 of DASWTL010000063.1, forward strand.
ACATGAAAATCGTTGTGTTCGATTGTGGCGGCGGTACCCATGATGTATCTGTGCTTGAACTTGGAGATGGCGTATTTGAAGTAAAATCAACCGATGGTGATACACACCTGGGTGGTGATGATTTCGACCAGGTAATTATTGACTGGTTGGCTGAAGAGTTCAAAACAGAGAATGGTATGGACCTGGCTAAAGATCCGATGGCACTGCAGCGTTTAAAGGAAGCTGCTGAAAAAGCCAAAATTGAACTTTCAAGCTCTACACAAACTGAAATAAACCTTCCATATATAACTGCCGATCAAAGTGGCCCTAAACATTTGGTACGTACATTATCCCGTGCGAAATTTGAACAATTAGCGGATAGTTTGATAAAACGTACTATTGAACCATGCAAGTCGGCGCTTAAGAATGCCGGACTTTCTACTTCTGATATTGATGAGATCATTCTTGTAGGTGGTTCAACACGTATTCCTGCAATTCAGGATGCGGTAAAGAGCTTCTTCGGAAAAGATCCATCAAAAGGTGTAAACCCTGATGAAGTAGTTGCTATTGGAGCAGCTATACAGGGTGGTGTACTTACAGGAGAAGTGAAAGACGTTTTACTTTTAGATGTAACCCCGCTTTCATTAGGTATTGAAACTATGGGTGGTGTAATGACTAAGTTGATCGAGTCTAACACAACTATCCCAACCAAAAAATCAGAAGTGTTTTCAACAGCCTCTGATAATCAGCCATCTGTTGAAATCCATATTTTACAGGGAGAACGGCCAATGGCTAATCAAAACCGTACAATTGGGCGCTTCCACTTAGACGGAATACCACCAGCACCACGTGGTGTTCCACAAATTGAAGTGACTTTTGATATTGATGCTAATGGTATTCTGCATGTTGGCGCAAAAGATAAGGCCACCGGTAAGGAGCAAAAAATACGTATTGAAGCTACTTCCGGACTTTCTGAAGAAGAAATTCAAAAGATGAAAGCAGAAGCTGAAGCTAATGCCGAATCCGATAAGAAAGCGAAGGAGGAAATTGATAAATTAAATGCTGCTGATGCTTTAATATTCTCTACAGAAAAACAATTGAAAGAATATGGCGACAAAATATCAGCTGATAAAAAAACTCCGATAGAAGAGTCGTTAAAAAAGCTAAAAGATGCTTATGCAGCGAAAAACTTCAGTGATATCGAAAGCTCTCAGGCAGAGCTGCAAAACGCATGGACTGCAGCATCTGAAGAAATGTACAAAGCAACTCAGGATGGCGGAGCTCAGGCAGGTCAGCCAGGTGCTGATGGACAACCTCAGAACGAAGGTGCAGATAATGTGACAGATGTCGACTTCGAAGAAGTACAGGACGATAAGAAGTAAGCGTTCTTAATAGAAAGCCCCCTGATCACTTGCTCAGGGGGCTTTTATTTTTTTTAATAAAATCGATGTAGTTACGGTTACTGTATTAAGTGCTTCAACTGGATGATCTCTTTCTCCTCAAGATATCTCCAACGTCCTCTGGGAAGGTCCTTTTTTGTAAGATTAGCATAAACTACACGGTCAAGTTTAACTACATCATAACCCAGATGCTCAAATATCCGCCTTACGATGCGGTTTTTCCCACTGTGAATCTGAATCCCAACTTCACGTTTGGTCCCGCCCTGAACATAAGAAACTACATCAGGTTTAATCAGTCCATCCTCCAGTTCCAGTCCAAATGCTATTTTATTAAGATCACCCTGAGTCAGGTTCTTATTCAGTTCAGCCTGATAAATTTTGGTGATGTTATTTCTTGGATGTGATAATTTGTCAGCCAGATCACCATCGTTTGTCATCAATAACAATCCTGTAGTATTTCTGTCAAGCCTTCCCACAGGATATATGCGTTCTTTGGAAGCTTTTTCTACCAAGTGCATAACCGTACGGCGTTCCTGCGGATCATCGGTTGTTGTTATATAGTCCTTTGGTTTATTTAATAACACATAAACCATCTTTTCACGCTTTAATAACTGGCCATTATAACGGATCTCATCTTTATAAGGATCAACCTTTAGACCTAATTCAGAAGTCACCTGTCCGTTAACAGAAACTACACCCGCTGCAATCAGATCATCGGCTTTCCTCCGCGAGCATATTCCGGCATTTGCAATATATCTGTTTAACCTGATCAGGCCGTCATCTGCCTTTGAGGAAGATTTTTTAGCCCTATTACCTGAAGAAACACGTTCTTCAGATGTCCATTTGCGCTCTACCTTCTTATATCGGTCGCTTGATTTATTGTCATCGCGGTTAAAGGGCTTTCTAAATGATCCACGTTTCTCATCATCCTTTTTAAATGAGGTATTTCCTCTTTCTCCGGCAGGTTTCTTTGTAAAAGAGTTTTCTGATGTACGGGAACCGTATGGCCTGTCTCCGGAGCGGGAGCCGGACGGTCTTTCGCCTGTTCGTGTCCTTTCTCCTGAACGTGAATTGAATGGCCTTTCCTCTGCTTTCGTATTTGGTTCACGCGACCTGGTTGTTCTTTCGGTCGGGACATCCGAATCAGACTTTCGGCCGTAAGATTTTTTCCCGAATTTATTATCCGCTGCAGCCCCTTTATAACCGGTTTTAGTCGCGGTGCGTCTGTCTGAACTCTCCTTTTTTGAATCTCTTCTGAAGGAGCTATCCTTTTCACCAAACTTTTCGTCAGAAGTGCTGTTTGTTTTGTCAGGTCTTACTGAACTGGTTCGGGTTTTTTTTGACTGACTAAATGGGGATTTGTTTTTTTCGGATTTGTCATCCCGACTGTTCCTGTTGTTTTTAAAAGGCATAAATATACTATTGTCCGTATATGAACGGGGGATGCAAAGTTAACAAAATAACAGGAGCAGAGTTCTTAAAGAGGCAAGTTTTTAAGTTGGGTTTAAACCAAGAAAAATAATGCTTTTAAAGGTGTGTTACAAGCGTTTTTACATAACAGCTTGATTATTAGTTAAATATTTTGTACCTTTGCACCCGATTACCGAGTATTCACTTAAAGCAGATCGAATGAATAAAAAACACTTGATTACCTGCTTGATGTTATTGGTATTAATTTCATCAGCAGAGCTATTGTTTAATAGCTCACCGGCAAAATCCTCAAGGACCGACTTTACCGCTCTTCAGGATTCTTTTAATGAAGTAAATATCCATAAAAACAATACCAAAGGAAGGATAGAAAAGGATATTAAGTTAAGCTATTCCTTTGCAAATGAAACGTTACCTTCTGAAGTTCCGGGTATAAGTTCCCGGATGGAAAAAGCATTAAGAAATTATAGTTTTCATAAGATGCAAACCACCCATTTGCATAAAAATGCTGCCAAATGGTTCCCGGTTGTAGTTCCAATTCTTCTTGCGCACGGAATTCCTGAAGATTTCAAATATGTGCCATTAGTGGAAAGCGGTTTTAAACCTGGCAGTTCCAGCAAAGGTGCATCAGGTTACTGGCAGTTCATGCCTGAAACGGCCAGAGGCTTTGGCTTGAAAGTTAATGGTGAAATCGATGAACGCCATAATGTGCGAAAATCTACCATTGCCGCATGCAAATATTTAAAGTCATTGTACAGGGAATTTGGAAGCTGGACTTTAGCTGCAGCTGCATATAATATTGGTGGAAATAGTCTGAAACGCCACATTGCAAAGCAGAATGAAGATAATTACTATAAGATGAAGCTGAATAAGGAGACGGCATCATATCTTTTCCAGCTTATGAGCATGAAAGAGATTATAGAAAAACCTAAGCTGTACGGATATTATCACAAAACAACAAAGCTTATCGCTTATGCTGATGGTCCAACCAAAGACCCAATAGATGCCCAAACTGAAAGGAAGGCAATGAAAGCATTTTCATTTCTGATCAATTAATCTAAATATTTTGTCCGTCTTCCCATGTGTACAGACCTTACAGGTACTGGTAAGGAAATATGTGGCAATAAGCATTTAGATCCGGACGGGCAGTTAAAAATATGACTTTAAGGTAACTGCTTTTTAACTTCTTCTCTGAGGAAAATAGTCTGTTAGTGAACAAATAATCGCATCTTTATACTTTGTTTTTCAGAGACATTCTAATCTATGAGTATTGCCATTCCTGACCTTGGTGAGCAAAGTGAAGTTGAAGTATACGGAGCCAGGGTCCATAATTTAAAGAACATTGATATTTCATTTCCGCGCAATAAACTGGTAGTTATTACCGGCTTAAGTGGAAGCGGCAAGTCGTCCCTGGCGTTTGATACCATTTATGCTGAAGGACAGCGGCGATATATGGAAACGTTTAGCGCTTATTCACGTCAGTTTCTTGGCGGTATGGAGCGTCCGGATGTAGATAAGATATCAGGATTAAGTCCGGTAATTGCCATTGAGCAAAAAACGACGAGTAAGAATCCCCGTTCAACTGTTGGAACTATTACAGAGATCTATGATTTTATGCGTCTTCTGTTTGCCAGGATTGGTGAAGCCTATTCATATGTGAGTGGTGAGAAGATGGAACGTATGTCTGAGGATCAGATATTTAACACAATCCTTCAAAAATTTGAGGATAAACCTGTAAATGTATTAGCGCCGGTAGTTAAGGGGCGTAAAGGCCATTACCGGGAATTGTTTGAACAAATTCGGAAACAAGGGTATTTAAAGGTTCGTGTTGATGGTGAAATTATAGATCTGGCACCTAAAATGCAGGTAGACCGCTATAAAATACACGATATTGAAATAGTTGTTGATCGTCTGGTTGTTACAGAAAAAGACAGGAAAAGACTGCATACTTCCATCCAGTCAGCCTTAAAGACCGCTAAGGGTATTATTAAACTTTCCGATCAGGACAATAAGGAGTATTTTTTTAGCAAATACTTGATGGATCCGATATCAGGTATTTCTTATGATGAGCCTCAACCGAATTCATTTTCATTTAATTCTCCTTACGGTGCGTGCCAGCGATGCGATGGCCTGGGATATATTTTTGAAGTGGATGAACAATCTGTCATTCCAAACCCTAAACTTAGTATTTTACAGGGGGGACTTGCGCCATTGGGCGAATACCGGGAAACATGGGTATTTCAGATTTTAAAAGCATTAGCTAAAAAACATGATTTCTCCCTTTCAGCTCCACTTGAAAAAATACCTCCAGAAATAATAAATATTATTCTTAATGGTTCGGATGAGATAATCACTGTGCCGGTTGAATACAACAAGTGGAATGTTCAGAACTACCAGATTTCTTTTGACGGAATCATTAAAATGCTTGAGGAGCAAAGTGATAAGCGTGGGGATGATGTTGGTGAGGACCTGGAGAATTTCAGGGTTGTTAAAGTTTGTCCTGAATGTGAAGGCGCTCGTTTGAAGAAAGATTCATTACATTTTAAAGTAGATAACAAGAATATTTATGAGTTGGCATGCATGGATATCTCAGCGCTTTTCGAATGGTTTAGCGGATTGGAGGAGAGACTTGCTGATCGTCAGAATATTATAGCAAAGGAGATTTTAAAGGAGATACGCGCCCGTATTGGATTTTTACTTGATGTGGGGCTTAACTATCTCACTCTGGATCGCACCGCCAGAACGCTTTCGGGTGGTGAAGCGCAGCGCATCCGGCTGGCAACACAAATTGGTTCACAGCTTGTCAATGTTCTTTATATTTTAGATGAACCGAGCATTGGACTTCATCAGCGGGATAATGCAAGATTGATATCTGCATTAAAAAACCTTCGTGATATAGGTAATACTGTTCTAGTTGTTGAGCATGATAAGGATATGATCCTTGAAGCTGATTATGTGATTGATATGGGGCCTGCCGCGGGTGTACACGGCGGTGAGGTTGTAGCCCAGGGTACTCCTGAACAAGTCAGCTCCGCCAGAACAACTACAACTGCTTACTTAAGCGGCGAGCGTGAAATTGAAACTCCCAAAGTTCGACGGCCTGGTACCGGGAAAAAACTAGTTATAAGAAATGCAACCGGCAACAACCTCAAGAATGTTACAGTAGAGTTTCCTTTGGGGATGCTTATCGGTATTACAGGTGTGTCGGGCAGTGGTAAGTCCAGTCTGATTACAGAAACATTATACCCGGTTTTAAATAAACATTTTTTCAGGGCAAAAAAACACCCATTACCCTTTAAGAAAATTGAAGGGTTAGAGCATATTGATAAAGTAATTGAAATTGATCAGGCTCCAATAGGCAGAACCCCACGGTCTAATCCGTCAACTTATACCGGCGTTTTCTCAGATATTCGTAACCTATATGTTCAGTTGCCGGAAGCCAGGATAAGGGGATACAAGCCAGGCCGTTTTTCGTTTAATGTGAAAGGTGGCCGTTGCGAAACTTGCCAGGGTGCCGGTATGAAAGTCATAGAGATGAACTTCCTGCCTGATGTTCAGGTTCCCTGTGAAGAATGCAGCGGAAAAAGGTATAACAGGGAGACATTAGAGGTACGATATCGTGGCAAATCCATCAGTGATGTTCTGGATATGAGTATTGAAGAGGCTGTGAGCTTTTTTGAGCCCATTCCATCTATTTACAGAAAAATTAAGACACTTAATGATGTTGGTTTAGGTTATATCAAACTTGGTCAGTCATCAACAACTTTATCAGGCGGTGAAGCTCAGCGTGTTAAACTGGCAACGGAGCTTTCAAAAAAAGATACCGGGCAAACATTTTACATACTTGACGAGCCTACCACAGGTTTGCATTTCGAAGATATTAATGTATTGCTGGGAGTATTAAACAGACTCGTTGATCATGGCAATACCGTTCTTGTAATAGAACATAACCTGGATGTTATTAAGGTTGCCGATTGGGTGATTGATCTTGGGCCCGAAGGAGGGGCAGGGGGCGGACAGGTATTGTTTGAGGGTGTGCCTGAGGATCTGATAAAAGTGAAAAATAGTCATACCGGTCAGTTTTTAAAAATTGAAATGAAGGGTAGATAAGCAACTGATACGACATATTAGGCCTAAAAACGAATATGTACTAAATATTCGTTTTATCTGAGTTAGTAGTCACGTATCCGCGGCTGGTGCTTCCGAGATCTAGAAAAGCTTTTTCCAGTGCTTGTATCAGTTCTGTGATCTTTATTGGCTTAGAAATATAATCATCCATTCCAGCCTTTAAGCATTCTTCTTTATCTTCAGGCATTGCATTAGCGGTCATGGCAATAATATATGGTTGATCCTTGTCCTGACGGATTTTTATAGTAGCTTCAATGCCATTCATTTCAGGCATCTGAACGTCCATAAGAATGACATCATAATTTTTATTTTTAAGTTGTTCAAGAACCTCCAAACCATTAACAGCCACAGACGAATTGTATCCCAATTTTTTCAGGATATATTCAGCTAGTTTCTGGTTTACCAGATTGTCTTCAGCGATCAGTATACGAAGCGGATATTTCTCTGAAAACCCTTCAGGTAATAATTTTTCAGGCTGCACTGAGGTGTTATTGGTTTTTTGGTGATTTAACTCCTGCCTGATTGCATTGAACAGTTGTAATTGTTTTACCGGTTTTGTTAAGATTGAAGAAAATACATCCGGATATCGATGCCTTGCTTTGTTGCCGATATCAGCCAATAAAATAATGGGTAGCGTGTTAAATCGTTTTCTTATTTCCCTGGCAATTTCAATATCATCCAATTTATTGGTTATTACCAGATCTATATGTTCAGCAGAAAGAATGTCAAGGGCATGTTCACCTCTTTTAGCGAATAATGAAATGAGTTTCCACTGGTCCAGCTGTCTTTTGAGCAGGTTTAGATTTGTTGACTTCTCTCCAATTATCAGTATTTGTTTACCTTCAAGTCCTTCCATATCCAAAGGCAGCTGGTTATAAACTCTTTTTTTGCAAATTTCGCTTTGGATGGTAAAATAAAACGTAGTTCCGGTAGCTGGATTACTGTCTACAATTATATCACCTCCCATTAATTTTACCAGCCGTTCGCTTATTGCCAGTCCAAGGCCTGTGCCCCCGTATTTCCGTGAGGTTGATGAATCTACCTGGGTAAAGGCTTCAAATAAGTTTGAAATCTTATCTTCGGGGATGCCTATTCCGGTGTCTTTAACAGCAAAACCCATCTCTGCATGCACCGGATCGATTAATTTTGATAGATATACTTTGAGGAAAATTTCGCCTTTAGGTGTAAATTTAATTGAATTGCTGATGAGGTTAATCAGTACCTGTTTCAGTCGCATTGAATCGCCAATGATCTGTTGCGGAACTTCCGGCTCAATCAAATAAATCAGATCAAGGCCTTTTTCGGCTGCTTTTGGGGCAAATATATCCAGCACTTCCTCTATACATTGCCTCAGGTCAAAATCCTGATGTTCAATTTCTATGTTTCCGGATTCTATCTTTGAAAAATCCAGAACATCATTAATTACATTCATCAAGCTTTCTCCGCAATTCAGGATCGTGTCGCTGTATTCCCGTTGCTCGCTATTAAGATTGGTCTCTGAAAGTAATGATGCCATACCAATTACCCCGTTCATAGGTGTTCTTATCTCATGACTCATAGTTGCCAGAAAAGTGCTTTTTGCCCTGGTAGCTTTTTCTGCCGCTTGCCTGGCTTTTTCTTCATGCTCTTTTTGCTTTTCCAGTTGTTCATTAAGTTGCTGTAGCTCCACATTTTTTTTATGTAATTCATCAGCCTGAGAAACCACTTCAGCAGTTCGTAATTGAACCTGTTTGGTAAGTATTGCCTTTTGCTTTTTTATAGCACTTACTCTAAACTGGTAAATGCAATAAATAGCTGTGGCAATCAGAATAGCAGTTAAGGATGTGAACCACCATGTTGACCAGAATGGGGGGACAATGACGATTTTTATAGCAGTTCCTTTTTCATTCCATACGCCATCATTGTTAGATGCTTTTACCCTGAAAATATATTCTCCAGGTGCGATACTGGTATATTCGGCACTTCTTTTCGTGCCTACGTAATTCCAGTTCTTATCAAATCCTTCTAATTTATAAGCATATTGATTTGCTTCCGGATGCGAGAAATTTAATGCTGCAAATTCAAAAGAAAATACCAGGTGTTTACGAGATAAAGTAATCTCTCGTGTAAGGGTAATATGCTTTTTTAAGAGTGAGTCATGTTGACCAACTGATACTGAATTATTAAACACTTTAAAGTTCGTAATATAAACCTCCGGTATATTTAGATTGTCTTTTAAACTGTCAGGATGAAAGACATCATACCCTTTTGGCCCCCCAAACATCATAGATCCGTTCCGCGTTTTTAAAAATGCCATGCGGTTAAAGGATGTGTTTTGAATACCATCGCTCTTTCCGTAGTTCCTGAATGTTCTGTTCGTCGGATTAAATTTTGATAAGCCCTTATTTGTACTTAACCATATATTGCCTTTTGAATCTTCCAGAATTCCTAAAATAACATCATTAAGTAATCCGTCTTTCTGCTTATAAACCGTAAAGGTGCTGGTCTTTCTGTCAAACAGGTTCAAGCCGTCACTCGTTCCAATCCATAAATTGCCTTTTTTATCTTCAGATATAACCTGGATTCTATTGTTGCTGAGGCTTTTGGGGTTTTTAGGGTCGTTTTTATAAACGATAAAAGAACGGGTTCTCTCCTGAAATAAGTGAAGTCCGCCATCTTCAGTGCCTACCCATATATTTCCATCCCTGTCTTCAAATACTGAGAAGATGGTTTGGTTTGTAAGCCCTGCCTCTCTTCTTAAATGTGTGAATTGTTTGGTTTTTTTATCATAAATACTAATTCCATTTCCAAAAGTACCCAGCCAAATCCGGCCTTTCGTATCCTGTGTAACTACACTAAATGTCACGTAATCAGTTTTTGATCCGGTAATTTTTAGGCTGGTGAACTTATTGTTATTCCTGTTGAACAGATTCAGGCCGCCTTTATAATTGGCTATCCATACATCATAATCCCGATCTTCATAAATGTCTAAATTGTAGTCACTTCCAATACTGTTAGGATCATGAACAGCATGTTTGAAGTGTGTAAACTGGTTTTTCTTTGTATCAAGAAAATTAACACCACCGCCATCTGTTCCAAACCATATGTTGCCGTTATGATCTTCCATCATGGAGGTGACATTGTTATTACTCAGGGTATTGGTGGTATAAATTTCATGTTTAAAATGAGTAAATTTTTGAGGCTGACTGTCATAAAAGCTAATACCTGTACTGAAAGTTCCTGCCCAGATGTTTCCTTTGTTATCTCTAAGCAGGGAATAAATCGAAGTGCTATTTAAACTGGCAGGATCTGTGTCGGAATGCTGTAAATTCGTGAAAGTCTTCCGTTTTGTGTCAAGTATACCAAGCCCCCGTCGCGTACCAACCCATAAATTTCCATTTACATCCTCCTCAATAGAAAATACATCATCATTACAAAGACTATATGGGTTCCCCGGGACATTTTGGTAATGAACAAACTTGCCTGAAGCCTGGTTAAAGCGATTTAATCCGCCCCCATCAATCCCAATCCAGAGATGACCATTTCTATCTTCAAAAATTTTCCTAACCGTACCTTCACTAATAGATTGAGGATCAGAAAGTGAATGCTGATAATGAATAAAACTATTGGGATGCAGGTAAAGACTTAAACCCATCTGGGTACCGATCCATATATTCCCTTTTGTATCAATTTTAATATCTCTTATATAATTTGAATTCAGGGTTTTGGGATTGCTGCTATTGTGCTTTAAACGAATCGCTTTCCTGGTGGAAGGGTTGAATTTATAAATACCGTCTCCCCATGTGCCAATCCATAAGTTCCCTTCCTTGTCCTGAGTTATTGCAAATACCGGGCTATTGCAAAATTTATACGTTGTAAAATCATTGGTAGCATAATTGAAACGGCTTAACCCACCATTTGAAGTCCCCACCCATATATTTCTATCCTTATCTTCAAATAAGGTGCGTATAAAATTATGACTTAGACTTTTTCTGTTACGTGGATCATTTCTGTATATTGTAAATTGATAGCCATCATATTTATTTAACCCGTCCTGTGTGCCAAACCACATGAATCCATATTGGTCCTGAAGGATGGAGGTTACATTTGCCTGAGAAAGTCCCTCATCAGTAGTGATGTTTTTGAATTTTATTTTTGATGCCTGTGAAAATACAAACGCAGGCGCAAAAGTTAATAATAACGCCAGGTAGAAGAACTTTAAATGTTTTCCAGGAAACCTGAGGATCATATAAAGTCTGTTAAATTCATTCTCTAAATATAAGAGGAGTTTGACTCTTAACATAGCCAATAAGAGATATTTGTTTAATCCCATAAGCATTTTGAATGTACTCTTTTTGTTTTTATATACGAAATATGCAGGAAAGGGATACATCCGTAAGTTAACCGCAGTATTGAAATTACCAGGCTATCCGTGAGAATTGTAAAGTTTCTGGTTAAATTTAGTATTTTTAACACACCACAAATACCCATGAATTCTAAAAAATTTTTATACACAATGATCATTGATAGTTACCGGGTTGTGATAACTCTGGTAATAGCAATTCTGGTAGCGGTGTCCTCTTTTGGTCAGACGTCGGTAAAGGCAAGAAAACCTAATATCATATATATTTATGCGGATGATCTAGGTTATGCAGAAATCGAGGCTTATGGCCAGCTAAAGATCAAGACGCCAAACTTAAGTAAATTGCGCCAGGAGGGAATAAAATTTACTAATCATTATACCGGCACACCTGTATGTGCCCCGGCACGCTGCATGCTGTTGACCGGAAAACATGGGGGAAATTCCTATATCCGGGGCAATTACGAACTAGGTGGTTTTGCGGATAGCCTCGAAGCGGGACAGATGCCCTTGCCTGAGGGGACATATACACTTCCAAAAATGTTAAAAAATGCTGGATATACGACTGGAATGGCCGGAAAATGGGGTTTAGGGATGAATAATTCTACCGGTTCTCCGTTAAAGCAGGGTTTCGATTTTTATGTAGGATATCTGGATCAAAAGCAGGCTCATAATTTCTACCCCACACATTTGTGGTTAAATGATCAGGAGCTGAAATTAAATAATCCGGTGATCAATGTCCATAAGCGTTTAGATTCCACAAGTGCCACTGATAAGGATTTCGAATATTTTACCGGTAAGGAGTATTCTGCAGATGTAATGACCAAACATGCATTAGAGTTTATTAGTAAAAATAAGAACGAACCGTTCTTTTTATATATGCCTTATCCTCAGCCTCATGCATCTTTACAGGCACCAATGGAGTTTATCAAGCCATATATTGGTAAGTTTCCGGGTGAACGTCCTTATTATGGACAGAATGGTTATGCATCAACAAAATATCCCTTGTCTACATATGCCGGAATGATTACTTATCTGGATGCTCAGGTTGGGGAAATTATGGATAAGGTAAAAGAATTGGGATTAGATGATGATACAATAATTATGTTTTCAAGTGATAACGGAACGACATTTAACGCCGGTGTGAAAGCCGGTTTTTTTAACAGTGTGGCGGATTTAAGAGGCTTGAAAATGGATTTATTTGAAGGTGGCATAAGGGAGCCATTCCTGGTAAGATGGCCAGGTAAAATTAAAGCAGGATCAACATCTGATCTAATTTCAGCACAGTTTGATGTAATGGCAACGCTGGCAGAGCTGGTTGGCCAGAGTGCAGGAAATACGGATGGCATATCTTTTTTGCCAACTTTATTAGGAAATAAGCAATCACAGAAGAATCATGAATATATTTACTGGGAATATCCTGAAAAAGGCGGACAGGTTGCCATACGGATGGGTGATTGGAAAGGGGTGAAAACCCAGGTGCGCAAATCGGGTTACAAAAATACTCCATGGATGATCTTTAATCTGAGAGAGGACCGCAGTGAAACAAAAAATCTGGCTGAAAAGC
>DASWTL010000064.1:0-1971 GCA_036402155.1 Sphingobacteriaceae bacterium
GCTGCAGCAATTCCTGCGCTGAAGCCTTTGGCTACAATAAGGATAAAAAACACATCTGAATTAGAGCGAAAAGATGAAGTTGTCGAGGTGAACTTTTCCGCACTTTCATCAAAAGTACAGGGGAAAACATTTAAAGTCTTAGAAGCTGAAAGTAAAAAAGAGGCTCCATACCAATTAGAGTATAAAGGTTTTGAAGAACCTCAGAATTTGCTGCTTCAGATAAGGAGTTTAAAACCCGGACAGGAAATCGTTTTTGAGATAGTTCCAGGAGAACCTGTAAAGGCTGAATCAAAAACTTTCGCACGCTATGTGCCTGAAAGGAAGGATGACTTTGCATGGGAAAATGATCGCATTGCATTTAGAATGTATGGTAAAGCATTAGAGGGTACCAAAGAAAATGCATTTGGAACAGATATATGGTCAAAGCGTACAGATAAGCTTATTATAGATAAATGGTATAAAAAGGGCAGTTATCATACCGATAGTGGTGAAGGTATGGATTATTACCATGTTGGATTTACGCTTGGGGCAGGAAATATTGCTCCTTACCTTCAAGATTCAATTTATTTTTCTAAAAATTACCGACAGTATAAGGTACTAGATAACGGTCCGCTGCGATCTTCTTTTCAGTTGGGGTATGATAGCTGGAAAGTAGGTAACATGACAATAACGGCTACAAAAACAATTTCGTTAAGTGCAGGCTCACAACTGAATAGGGTAGAGATCAATTATCTGATTCAGGGAGCCAACGAAACTGATGCTGTTATAGGGATTTCAAAACGCAAACAGCCGGGAGCGATTCTTTTAGATGAAAAGAATGGAGTTATGGGTTATTGGGAGCCTGAAATGGCAGGCAAAGGAATTATGGGAGTTGGAGTAATACTCGCCAATCCTGCAAAGGAAATGAGCCTTGCTCATGAACATTTATTGAGTCACACTTCCATTCAGAATAATAAACCGTTTGTTTATTATAACGGAGGTGCATGGAATAGGGCGGGAATTATAAACACCGCAGATGAATGGTTTAAATATCTTGAGAACTATAAATATCGTCTTAATACTCCTTTAACAAAAGAGGTTTATTAAGAGTTATAATTTACAACACATGATACAAAGATTTGCAAACAGCGCGGAAGAAGTAAGCGCCATGACTACAGGTAAGCTTCGTCAGAATTTTTTGATTGAAGATTTAATGCAGGAGGATAAGTTTAGCTTGACTTATTCACATTATGATCGCGCTATTATTGGCGGGGTGATACCTGTTAATAATGAGTTAGAACTTCCCAACTTTGATAATTTAAGATCTGATTATTTTCTTGAAAGACGTGAACTGGGCGTAATTAATATCGGCGGACCGGGAGAAATTATTATAAAGGGTTCAGTTTTCCAACTCGACAGACTTGATGCTGTTTATGCGGGTAAGGGCAGTAAGAAAGTGATCTTTAAAAGCATTTCCGCAGCGAATCCGGCAAAGTATTACTTGTTTTCAACTCCTGCTCACCAAACATATCCTGCAGCGCTGATCAGGAAAGAAGATGCTTCACCGGTAAATATCGGAAGTGCAGAAACTGCAAATGAGAGATCTATTTATAAATACATCTATTTGCAAGGCCAAAGGAGCTGTCAGCTGGTAATGGGATTAACCCTTTTAAAACAAGGTAGCGTGTGGAATACGATGCCGTCCCACACGCATGACAGGCGTATGGAAGCTTACTTCTATTTTGATGTGCCGGAGAACCAGGTGGTCTTCCATTTTATGGGCCAGCCACAGGAGACAAGACATTTGGTTGTTCAAAACAATCAGGCGGTTATTTCACCGCCATGGTCAATACATTCGGGTTGTGGTACTTCCAATTATGGTTTTATATGGGCCATGGCAGGAGAGAATCAGGATTATTCTGATATGGATGCTGTAGAAATAAAGGATTTAAGATAGTTGGTTTGAACTCTTGAGCTTATAGTGTATTTATA
>DASWTL010000065.1:0-4294 GCA_036402155.1 Sphingobacteriaceae bacterium
CCAGATGATCGTTAACCGGAATTTTCTTGCCCCGTTCTTCCAGTGTTATACCTATTTTATCCAGGCCTAACCCTTCTGAATAAGCCGTACGACCTACCGCTACGATACAATAATCTCCTTCCAGTGTTACTTTTTCGCCTTTCGGACTATCTGCAGTAACGGTTACTTTCTTACCTTTTACAGATGCGCCGGTCACTTTATGACTTAGAAGGAACTGGAAACCAATTTTAGTCAAAGATCTCTGCAGTTCCTTGCCTAACGTTTTATCCATTGTAGCTATGATCGAATCCATAAACTCAACAACAGTAACCTTAGCTCCTAATCGCGCATAAACCGACCCCAGCTCGAGCCCGATAACTCCGCCGCCAATAACAATGAGATGCTTCGGCACTTCAGTGATGTTCAATGCTTCTGTAGAAGTAATGATCCTTTTTTTATCAACAGGTAAAAATGGCAAGGCAGAAGGCTTTGAGCCGGTAGCAATGATAACATTCTTACTGGTAATGGTTTCTTCCTTTCCATCAGCATTTTTAATACTAATGGTATTTTTGTCAATAAATGATCCCACACCATGATGGGTAGTGATCTTATTTTTCTTCATTAAAAAAGTAATACCCGAAGTGTTTTCCTGTACAACGCTATTTTTGCGGGCTATCATCTGCGGAAGATCTACCTGCAGATCCTTGATATTGATACCATGGGTTTTAAACGTATGAGCGGCATTATGATAATGTTCTGAAGAATCCAATAAAGCTTTGGAGGGTATACATCCTACATTCAGGCATGTACCGCCTAATGTATTATACTTCTCAATAATTGCTGTTTTTAGACCTAATTGTGCGCATCGGATAGCGGCCACATAACCGCCGGGACCGCTGCCTATAACTGTAACATCGTATTGCATGGATCGGAATTTAATTGCGATAAAGTTAAGGATTATCCCTACTTTAAAAAAACCGCTTGGTTATTCAATTGAATAAAGAGCATCTTTAACCTGATAATGACAGCTATCAATAGCTCATACATCCGGAACAAACTTTACTTACCGATACATTAAAGAGGTTATTTATACGTTAAAGAAAACTGTGCTGATAAAATTTAAGTCACTTCTATTTTTCTCCATTCTGGTGGGGCTGTCAGAATATGCTGATGCCCAGCTAATTTCAGATAAAGATCAGTTTACCCGGGGGGATACACTTCGCGGCATGCTTACTCCATTAAGAACCAGCTACGATATAAACTACTACCATCTTGATGTGAAAGTGAACATCGAAAAGAAATACATCAGTGGCTCCAACCTGTTCAGATTTACTGCTGTTCGTGATTTTAAAAGGCTGCAGTTTGACCTTTTTAGAAATCTAAAAGTAGAAAAAGTGCTCTACAAGAACCTCGAGCTGAAATTTGAAAGATCATTCAATGCTGTTTTTGTAGAATTTCCGGACTCAATAAAAGCCGGCACCAAAGATGAGTTTACCGTTTTCTATAGCGGAAAACCAACTATTGCAGCCAATCCGCCATGGGATGGTGGTTTTGTTTTTTCTAAGGATGCTGCCGGAAAACCCTGGGTAGCCGTATCGTGCCAGGGTATAGGCGCCAGTTTGTGGTGGCCTGTTAAAGATCATCAATCGGATGAGCCTGACAGTATGACGATCAGTGTTTCTGTACCCAAAGGATTGATGAATGTGAGTAATGGCAGGCTGCGTTCAAAACAAGATCTCAGAAACGGATACGTGCGGTATAACTGGCTTGTGTCTAATCCGATAAACACCTACAATGTTTCTTTAAACATTGCAGATTACACCCATCTTAGGGATGAATATCAAGGAGAGAAAGGTAAGCTCTCCATTGATTATTATGTGCTGAAACAAAATTCTGCCAAAGCGAAGTCCCACTTTAATGCAGATGTAAAACCCATGCTTAAATGCTTTGAACACTGGTTTGGCCCATATCCTTTTTATAGCGATGGTTACAAGCTAATTGAAACGCCTTACCTCGGAATGGAACATCAGAGTGCAATTGCCTATGGTAATGAATATAAAAAAGGGTATGCCGGCAGTGATCTTTCAGGCACAGGCCATGGTATGGACTGGGATTATATCATTGTGCATGAAAGCGGACATGAGTGGTTCGGAAATAATATCACATCAAAAGATATAGCCGATATGTGGATACATGAAAGCTTTACCATGTACTCGGAGAGCCTGTTTGTTGAGTGTACCAAAGGAAAAAAAGAAGCAGTAAATTACCTGAACGGGATAAGAACATCCATTCAGAATGACAAACCGGTTATTGGTCCCTACAATGTAAATAAAGAGGGTTCCGGAGATATGTATTATAAAGGAGCTAACCTGCTCCATACGATCAGAACAATTATCAATAACGATACTCTCTGGCTTGAAATATTACGTGGTCTGAACCGGGATCTGGGTCTTAAAACCACAACAACTGAAGAAGTAATCGGCTATATAAATACGAAATCAGGAAAAGATCTCACTTCAGTTTTCGATCAGTACCTGCGGTATGCCGGCATACCTTTATTAGAGATAAAATCAAACCCGGACAACTCCATATCCTATCGATGGAAGGCGGATGTGAAAGGTTTTAATATGCCAGTTAATATCCGCTCAAGGAATGAAACGGATTGGCGGCTGGTGCATCCCACTGAAGAGTGGAAAACCGACAGGAATATAAAGAAAACAGAAGAACTTTTAGTAGACACAGCTAATTTTTACATCAACATACAATCAATTTTATGACCTGATGCAACTAAATTATAAACTATGCGTCTGAACAATGAGCTATCAGCAAATCACATGAATGCTGCTTCGTTCAGAAGTTGCATTATTACTGTTAACTTCTAAACTTATCGTATGAGAACTTTAACCATTTTTACTGCTTTCGTCTTATTTGGGATCCAAATTCAATCGGCCAGCGGCAAACCAAAAACAAATTTTCCAAACGTTCAGCAAACTGAAACCAGGGCCGTTTCCAATTTTACCGGAATATCCTCAGGAGGCCACTTTAATGTATTTGTTAAATTAGGATCAACGGAATCGCTGGAAATTGAAGCTGAGGCTGAAACTCTTAAATATATTGAGACTGTGGTTGAAAATAGTGTCTTAAAAATACGTGTAAAAAACCGGTTAAACCGGCCAATGGCTGACCTGGGTAAGGTAACCATTACTATTACCGCAAAATCACTGAATGCTTTATCGCTAAGCGGATCAGGTTCTATGAGTGTGGATGGAATTATTAAAAGCAAAAATCTGAACACCAGCGTAAGCGGTTCCGGAAGTTTGGATTTCGATGCTGATGTGAGTGATTTGAAGGCTATAATCAGTGGGTCTGGCTCAATGAGCGCAGGCGGCAAAGGGACTCATGCTGTAGTTACCGTAAGCGGATCAGGAAGTTTTAACTCACCGGATTTAAAGGTCAACACTGCCGAGATAAGAGTAAGTGGTTCAGGAGGAGCAACCATTCATGCCCAGGATCATCTTTCAGCTATTCTTATTGGAGCCGGAAATATCCGGTACAAAGGAGATCCGCATGTGGATATAATTACTAAAACCGGATCAGGAACTATTTCAAAAATTTAAACCTGGATGTAATAAAAAACACCTTCCGGTTTCGGAAGGTGTTTCTTTATATGAGAGTCTTCAGGATTAAACCCCTAGCAGTAATCTGGCAGGATCTTCCAATAATTGTTTTACCCTAACCAGGAAACCAACCGACTCACGTCCGTCAATGATCCGGTGATCATAAGACAATGCAACATACATCATCGGTCTGATAACTACCTGGCCATCAACAGCCATAGGACGCTGAACAATATTATGCATGCCCAGGATAGCCGACTGAGGGGCATTGATGATCGGTGTGGACATCATTGATCCAAAAACACCACCATTGGTGATTGTGAATGTACCACCTGTCATTTCTTCAATACTTAATTTATTATCACGGGCTTTGGTAGCCAAAGCAAGTACTTCCTTTTCGATATCAGCAAGGCTCAGTGAATCAGCGTTACGAATTATAGGAACCACCAGCCCTTTAGGCGCAGATACAGCAATAGAAATATCTGCAAAATCATTATAAACTATTTCTTCGCCTTCTATGCGTGCGTTTACTGCAGGAAAATCTTTCAACGCTTCACAAACCGCTTTAGTGAAGAAAGACATAAAGCCTAAACCTACACCATGTTTTTCTTTGAATTTATCTTTGTACTTCGCACGGATATCCATTACCGGTTGCATATCTACTTCGTTAAAAGTAGTCAGCATGGCTGTTTCATTTT
>DASWTL010000066.1:0-2468 GCA_036402155.1 Sphingobacteriaceae bacterium
AGCGGTTATGAAATAAACCTGGAAGTGTTCTTCAGGGATCAACTGGCTGATACAGCCGGAATATTCAAACCTGAATGCCCCCTGCCTGGCATAATGAAAGTAACAAATGTGGCGCTCTTTACCCATAGTAAAGCGGCGAAGCCCTGGATCGTCGAATACATGATGGTAGATCAAATTTTGTGTTTTCAAAGTTTATACTCCGTTCTTAAGATAAAATCCATTTTAAGTCGGAGTAATTTACGTTGCATAAACATCTTGTTCGGATGAAAAACAAACTGTGTGCTATAGCCGCCTCCCTTCTAATAATGCTTTTCGTATATGCCGGCTTAAGCAAGTTGATGGATTACTCCACTTTTCGTTTCCAGTTGGGCCGGTCGCCGTATGTGACGGGCATTGCGGGATTTGTCGCCTGGTTTATGCCAGCTGCCGAACTTATAGCCGCATTACTGCTTACATTTCAAAGAACGCGCCTGTTTGGTTTTTACCTCTCTTTTTTACTGATGGTGTTATTTACGGGTTATATATATGCCATGCTTCACTACTCGCCTTTCCTGCCTTGTTCCTGCGGAGGCGTGCTATCCGCTATGAGCTGGGAACAGCATCTCTATTTTAACATATTTTTTGTGCTGGTGGCGCTGGCCGGGACGCTATTGATGGCCAGAGACCAGGAAATTAAATTCCAAACAGCTTAATATGAAAAGATCAATTGTAATTCTATTGCTGCTAACAGCATCTGCCGCGCTTATTTTGCTGACGCTGGATAAGTTGATGGGAAGGACCAATATGAAATTGAATGGATTTACCAGGAAGTTTGTTGAAAGAAGCTGGCAGAAGGTTTCCGAATTCAAGCTCGATAAATCATATTACAGCATTGCAGGTTTTAATAATGACAATATATACCTGCAAACGATGAAGGCGGGTGAATTGTTAGTTTTAAACCTGCCGGACAGGAAAGTGACAAAAGAAACGATCAGCTTCCCCCCTATCGACAAATTCGAACCGGCCTTTCATACAACAGTAATATACCCTAATGTTTATATAACCGGCAGTAATGCCCGAAAAATGGTTAGGGGCAATCTTGAAACGGGAGAAGTCCAGGTTTTCAATATTCCAACAGGACCCATCCTCAGCACGGAAATTATTGACGGCAGCAATGCGATACTACGGTGTATAGACACTTTAAGTTATCAGATTGAGTTTAGAAAGATAGACTTTGTGAATGGAACTTCAGGAGTGCCGGTAAAAGCAGGTGAGGGTATTGGCGAAGATATATTTGCCCACGATGGCAGCTTGAATTTTGACAGGAAGAAAGGGCAATTCTGGTATGTGAATTATTACAGCAACGGGATCATGGAATTTAATACTGAATTGTCTAATGTGAGAAGGCATAAATCTGTTGATACAGTTAGCAGGCCAAGAGTATCTGTTGCACAGATGGAAAAATCCATTACGCACAGGAAACCGCCGACGGTAGTGAATAAACAAAGTTTTGTGTATGGCAGAGAGTTATATATTCATTCCGAGCGGCTGGCGGATAATGAAGTAGCGCCAAACCCTGATATCACCATACTGGATATTTACGGACCGGATTATCGGGGTAGTTTATCAGTACCTGTTCCTTCCGGCGAGTTTATGCAGGCGGCATTCGTGGGTGGCAATAAAATAGCTGCGCTGCAAAAGGGCAGGCTTGTTGTTTTCTCTGCCAATTGATTTTAAACTTCTTATTGCAATAAAGAGGAGAAGGCTCCATTTGTATTAGTGGCTCTTTTTTTAACCAAAGTTTTTGTTGCTTTTTGAATTTAAAAAGCCTCGTCTATTATGACTAAAATCAAAACATCGCTGGTTGCACTGGTTCTTTTATTATCGGTTGGGATAACGATTTCTGTGAATGCGAATTCGAAGAAATTGGAAACTTATTGTTCACTACAGCCTAATGGACAAGGAGGGGTCGCAACTCCATACTATCTTGGTTGTACATCACCAGCAACATACGTTTGTTGTTACGAAATTCCAACTAACTACGTTTATAGAAAAGCTCTTCCTTAGTAGTTCAAATTTTGAACAAGATTAGGATTTCTTTGGATATCGGAAGCAGGAATTGGATACAGAGAGTCCGACGCCATCCAAAGATTTCCTTTTTCTTTCTGCATTATTTCATTCATACTTTTTGTTCTCTTGAGGTCAAACCATCTATGACCTGTTTCTGCAAACATCTCAACTCGTCTTTCCTGCAGTAAAGCATCCAGACACGAATCTACCGACAGTGCTGTTGAAAGAGAGGCCAACCCCGCCCGCCCTCTAATAATATTAATATCATTCACAGCATCAACCGTATTTAGCAGATGGATATTAGATTCAGCTCTAATTAGATATTGCTCCGATACTCTAAAAAGAGTGTAAAGTTCATTCTGAGAAGCATCCTGGACCTTGTATTTGTAAGGATAAAAATATTGAGATCCTAAAAAACT
>DASWTL010000067.1:0-5376 GCA_036402155.1 Sphingobacteriaceae bacterium
TTTTTATGATAAAGTGAAGATCGTTGGTGTAGTTGGCGACGATTTTCACCAGAAAGATATCCGTGAAATCGAAGCCCATGGTATTGATGTGGAAGGCCTGCAAGTTAAAGAGGGAGAAAAATCATTTTTCTGGGCAGGTAAATATCATAATGATATGAACAGCCGCGATACATTAGTTACTGAACTTAATGTACTCGCCGAGTTTGATCCAATCATTCCTGAATCATACCAGGACTGCCAATATCTGTTACTGGGTAACTTAACACCGCAAATTCAGCAAACCACCATCACCCGCTTTGCCAACCGCCCAAAACTGATCGTGCTGGATACGATGAACTTCTGGATGGACGTGGCGCTTGAGGATTTAATGAAAACCCTTAAAATGGTGGATGTTCTTACCATAAACGATGCTGAAGCACGTCAGCTTTCCGGAGAATATTCTTTGGTAAAAGCAGCGCGCAAGATCCTTCAAATGGGACCTAAATACCTGATCATTAAAAAAGGTGAGCACGGCGCTTTATTATTTGAAGGTGATAAGATCTTTTCTGCACCTGCATTGCCGCTGGCTGAAGTGTTCGATCCAACAGGAGCCGGAGATACCTTTGCAGGCGGATTTATCGGTTATCTCGCAAAAGTAGGTACCATTAATTTCAACAACATGAAAAATGCAATTATTTATGGTTCTGCATTGGCGTCTTTTTGTGTTGAAAAATTCGGAACTGAAAAAATAAAGAATTTAACAGAAGAGGAAGTTGCTGCCCGGATCCGTGAGTTCGTAAGCCTGAGCAGTTTTGTTATTGAGTAGGTTTAGTTGTAGGTTGTGGGTTGTAGGTGGTGGGTGGTGGTTAATGGTTCATAGTCCATGGTTTTAGACCTATCGTCTCTCAATCCATCAACTACTCAATCGGCCAACCACATTAAACTTTTCAAAGACAGTTTGAGTATGCGGGGCGTCTTTCAGTTCATCTGTAAGATCCTGCCCCGCCCAATGCTCATAATGCTTTCCGTTACGCCATAACCTGCTCTCCGTTACATCATAGATTATTCCCCGAAAGGCGATCCATATCTCAGGTTTGTCCTGGCCATTGCGTAATGCAAGCTGCGAGCGTGTAAATACAGGAATATTGTCCATAAATATTATTCGCCCAAGATAATATTAAGAGATTAGAATCACTTGTATATTCATGTGTATTTAAAAATAGTCACACCGTCCTAAAAATAGTGTATTGAAAACCAGAACTTTATATACACTTGTTTTAGTGGCTCCCTGACTAGACTCTAAGAAATATCTGTATTGGAAAGTCTCCTGAATCCCTTTTAAAACAATCCTGCGCAGGATATTCCAAAAGGCTTTAAAAAGTAAAAGAGCGTTGGTGGGCACCGAACGCTCTTTCTGTTATGATGAGTTTAGAAAAGGGGCTATTTAATCAAGCTCTGCATACATTGGCTTTTTAACGCCGTTGTCATAGGGCTTCAAGCTTTTCTTAAGCAGTTTTCGTGCCACATGTATCCGGGTCTTTACAGTCCCGATAGGAATTGCTAAATAATCTGCAATTTCATGATACTTATGGCCTTCAAAATACATGGTAAAAGGCACATAATATTCTTGTGGCAATTTGCCTAAGGCTGTTTTAATATCGTCCATGATAAATTTAGACTCGCCCTGATTTTTTGTTGCACTAAAAACAAGGTTTGCTGAAGATATATCATCGGACTTTGTTACGAATGAACTGATCTTTACAAAACGACGGTAGTTATTAATGAAGGTGTTTTTCATAATGGTATATAACCATCCCTTAAGATTCGTCCCTTCTTTAAATTTATTGTAATAAGTAATCGCTTTAACCATTGTATCCTGAACCAAATCATTTGCGTCATCAGCATCATGAGTAAAATGAAGAGCATACATTTTCAGAGAACTAGCCTGACGCATTACCATTGTGTTGAATTCAATCTTTGTCATTGTGTTTAGGTTATGATTAACAAACTCTTTTAATTTCAACGGCCGGAGCCGGTATTGTTGATTTGTATATACCTAGACAAATGGTATGCCTGTGTTGTAAAAAACAGAACAGAGTTTTTATAAAAAGAAGAATTTTAAGAAAAAATGAATTAAAATTAATTTTTAATTAACCTTTAAATGATATTTACTTCGCGTTCAAGCACCACATTAAACCGCTCTTTTACGCTTTCAATAATCTTTGCTGAAAACGAATAAACCTCATTTCCAGTAGCTCCGCCATGATTTACCAACACAAGGGCCTGATTTTTCCAGGTGCCGGTATGACCCACAACTTTCCCTTTCCAGCCGCATTGTTCAATCAGCCAACCTGCTGCAAGCTTCACATTGCCATCGGCCAGTAAAAAGTGTACAATGTCTGGAAAAGTAGACTGTAACTGTCTGAATTCTGTGAAACTAATCACCGGATTCTTAAAAAAACTACCGGCATTTCCGATGGTTGACGGATCAGGAAGTTTGGATACCCGAATATGAGATACCACATCAGAAATGTCTTTTATGGTGGGGGCTGTAATATTTCTTTTTTGTAATTCCTGCTCAATTGCGCCGTAGCTTGTATTAAAATCAGCAGTGGCAGAAAGCTTATAGGTTACCTGAGTAATAATATACTGCCCTTTCAACTCCGATTTGAATATGCTGTCGCGATAGCCAAATTTGCATTCGTCCTTACGGAATACTTTTATTTGGCCAGTTTTGATCTCAAAAGCCCTGCAGCTGTGAAAAACATCTTTAAGTTCAACTCCATAGGCTCCGATATTCTGGATGGGAGATGCGCCAACAGAACCTGGTATCAGACTTAAATTCTCAAGACCTGCAAAGCTGCGGTTCACACAATACATTACGAGGTCATGCCATACTTCCCCTCCGCCGGCCTTAACCAGGATCTCATTACCTTCTTCGGTATGTGATATGCCCCGGATATTCATCTTTATAACTATCCCCTCAAAATTCCGCGTGAAAAGCATATTGCTGCCGCCGCCCAGTATCAATTTATCCTCAGATCGCCAGGTGTCGCCGGCAAAAAGTGCAGCAAGATCATCTTCCGTATTTATTTCAGTGTACCACTTAGAGAAAGCTTCAACACCGAAAGTATTCAGGTTCTTTAAAGAAAAATCTTCATGGAGCTGCGGCATATAAATAAATTTGAGATGGCCCGAATTTCGAACTTTTTCTTCAGAGATGAATAACAAAATTTCCTAACTTGTAAATTAAGCAGATATTAAGAGAACTATGTATCCGAAAACTGATCATTATGATGGCAAAATATTTCAAAACCCTGTTCCTACAGAGGTGATGTTGCCAGGATCAGTTTTCAAAGTACTGCGAAAATATTTCCGCAAACACCCGGATCAGCAGCCTGCAATTTCTCCCGGCCCTTTCACAGCCGATCTGGATCTGATTAATAATCTGCCCGCAAACAAACTACGGGTTACCTGGCTCGGGCATTCTTCCAGTCTGATTGAAATAGACGGCAAACGTTTTCTTACTGATCCGCTATGGTGCAAACGTGTTTCGCCGCTTCTGTTTACCGGACCGAAACGGTTTTTTGAAAACCCCATATCTATTAATGAGTTGCCTCCGGTTGACTTTATCCTGCTTTCGCATGACCATTATGACCATCTGGATAAACCTTCCATCCTGCATCTTATTTCAAAGGGGATACCGGTTATTACCATGCTGGGGGTGGGAAAGAACCTGGTAGACTGGGGCGCAGATAAAAACCTGATCACTGAAATGGATTGGTACCAGCACCTGACCATCGGCGATCATAAGATAACTGCGTTACCGGCCCGCCACTTTTCCGGCCGCGGCCTTACAGACAGGTTTAAAACCTTATGGGGATCATTTTCCATTAAAGGCCCCAAACACCATGTGTATTTTGGCGCAGATTCGGGATATTACAATGGCTTTAAAACAATTGGAGAAAAGTTCGGTCCTTTTGATCTTACCATGCTGGATACCGGCGCTTATGGAGACGAATGGCCGTTAATACATATGGGACCTGAAAATGCGGTCACTGCACATCAGGATCTCCGGGGCAGGCTTTTAATGCCTATACACTGGGGAACATTTAAACTTTCCTATCATCCGTGGAAGGAACCTGTTGAGCGGGTATTAACCGCAGCAGAAAAGGATGGCGTTCAATTAATACTGCCGGCTCCTGGCGAAACCTGGGATATTGATCAGGGTGCGTATAATTCAGGATGGTGGGAAGGGCTATAGAACATACCAGTCCCCATCTCAGGCATTCTGTTTTAAATTATTTAATTGTCTCTTTACAGACCACAGAAGAGCAAACGCTATTACTATAAGGGGTAACACAGTGATTAACCAATGTAATATTAAAACTGACTTCGGAATTTCACCCCAATAATTTCCGGGTGACGTCACAGCTGGCCATAAAAAAGATGCGATGATATAACCAATTAATGCAGCTATAACTCCGTGGCTGAACGTTCTAATAAAAGATATTTTTCGGTTTAAACATTTCAAGGCCCATGCAGATAGAGCTATTATAATTAAATAGCCGGCAACTATAATCATAAACCTGACTTCTGTTCCCATAAAAGATTTAATTATTAAAGCTCCTGCCACAAATATTTTCCTCCCATAATCCTGGTTATTGCCCGGGCCATTCGCTCGACTTTCAGCTCTTCAGATCTTACGGCGGCTATCCATTCCAGATATCTTTTTTGTTCATTATCCGGAAATGAATTGAAATGAGTTAATGCCTCGGGTTCTTCCTTAAGACATAACAAAAAATCCTCATCAGTTACAGGGACTGCTTTATTCGCAATAAATAAAACTATGTCTACCGAATCGCCGGCCTGCTTATTAATTTTCTTTCGGATCAATGCTTTTACTGGTAGAAACAGTCTGCCATTGCCCATGGGCATCAGGTGCGATTCTTTGATCTCATAATCGTCAATAAATCCCCTCACTTTCTTCCAACCAAAATGATTCTTCTTCTCGTGCCGGATATCCTGAATGCAGGCATAGGTCCAGCCGCCCTTGCCGGGAAATTTTTCCAGCACGATAGTTTCGTGTACGAGAGGCTCTTCAGTGAACTCCATTATTCAAATGTAGGAGATTGAAAGTAAATACTATAAACTGAAGGTAGTATACATAGCACAAACCCGGCGAACTCAACTGCTTTATGAAATGAATTGCTGCTATCAGTGAGACTTCTCTCTTTCCCGCCCGGTACCTTCCGCACGTTACTAATGAACCAAAATCAGACTTCAACTGGAACAAGCTCAAAACCAAGCGTTTTAGCCTTTTTTATTAAACTGCGTTGCATTCTCTTTTTATACTGCTCTTCATATTTGGACAACCCTTCTTCTACAAACTGAACC
>DASWTL010000068.1:0-9737 GCA_036402155.1 Sphingobacteriaceae bacterium
CATAGCCAGGAATGCGATGAACATAGATAACGGCACCGAAAGCGCAACAAACAGCGCGTTGGTAACGCCCATAAAGAACATCAGAATAATTGTAACCAGTATAAATCCAATTATAATGGTGTTAATCAGGTCGTGTAATGTTACCCTTGTTTTGTCAGATTGATCACCTGTGATCGTAATATTTAAGTTCTCAGGCAACGTAGTACCCTTCATATCCTTAATTAAAGCATTAATCTTATCTGAAGCTTCAATTAAGTTCTCACCACTCCTTTTCTTAACCAGTAATGTAATTACATTCTTACCAAATAAACGGGCATAACTCTCCTGTTCTTTAAAAGAATCTTTAACCTCGGCAATGTCTCTCAGATATACAGAGGCACCAGTAGGTGTTTTAACAATTACATCTGAGATTTCCAGGGGGCTTTTAAAATCCTGCTTTACATTTAAGCTGCGGCGAACACCATCCATTTTAACAGATCCGCCAGAGATGGTCATGTTCTCAAATTTCACAGCATTTTCAATATCTGAGAATGATATCTGCGCTGCCGCCATTTTATTTAAATCAACATTGATCTGGATCTCCGGTTCCAGTGCCCCAACAATTTCAACCTCCGATATCTCTTTCAACCCCTCAATCTGGTCTTTTAAATCGTCAGCATATTCTTTCAACCTTTTCAGATCGTAATCCCCTGCAATATTGACATTCATTATTGGCAGATCCGATAGGTTTATATCAAAAACATCAGGATCATTCGGCAAATCACTGGGTAAATCTTGCCTGGTTTTATCAACAGCGTCTTTAATACGCTGCTTAGCGTCTTTAATGTCCACATTTGTATTAAACTCTGCGGTAATTAAAGAATAATCCTGAAATGAGTTGGATGTGATTTTTTTCAACCCCTGAGTACCTCGCATCTGCTTTTCTAACTGCTTGGTAACCAGATTCTCCATGTTAGCAGGCGAAGTTCCGGGATAAATGGTATAAACCATTATTTTAGGAATAACGATCTCCGGAAAGTTCTCTTTCGGAAGATTTATATAGGCGGAATACCCAAGAATAGTAATAATAACGGCCAGTACATAAATAGCGGTTTTATTATCTATTGCCCAACTGGAGGGTTTAAATTCTTTGTTTATATCTTTCATTAGAATATAATTGTTTTTTAATGATTCCAAAGGAACTCCTTCGGAGCTATAAAGCTTGCATGAGCTTATTCATTTCAATTGTCCGCGGATTCTATCGGAGTGAGTACCAAGCTCATGCAGGTTTCATTAGAAAAGATTTAAGTATGGTGATATGTGCTTAAAGTAACCTTGTGCGCATTCAAATAGCACCTGATTAATATTTAATTATATCCCCTTCATTCAGATCTGCAAACCCAACAGATATCACCTGATCTCCTGGTTTAAGACCTGAAATTATTTCAGCTTTCCCATCCGAGATCTTGCCGACAGTAATGTTAGCGCGCTTCGCCTTCCCGTTTTCCGCTATGAAAACATAATCAGTTGTTTCCGATTTCTGAATCACGTTGATAGGAACCGTAATTGCATTTAGATTCTTGTAATCTACTATTTTCAAAATAGCCAGCATATTTGAACGATAGCTCTTTTTAGATGGAAGCTTTATTTCAACATTAAAACTTCTTGAGGTCTGATCAATCACTTTTGATACATACGACAATTTCGTTGAGATGGTATCAGGAACATCAGGCAGGATAACAGTAACATCATCGCCCTGATTCACCCGGCTCAGATATGATTCTGCAATCTGTGCCTTCACCTTAAGTGCATTAGCATTAACAATCCTTACGCCCAGAGGCATTCCTGGTGAAACCGATTGACCAAGTCTGAGATCCATTTCGTCAACAGTACCTGATATAGGCGCTTTGATTTTATACATGGATGCCTGTGAACGAAGAACAGAAATTTGCTTCTGAAGACTTTCCTTCTGCGATTTAGCAGTTAAAAACTGCACTTCCGTTCCTATTTTCTGATCCCAAAGATTTTTCTGACGATTGTAAAGTGTAGTAGCCAGATCAAGCTGTGTTTGCAATTGTGCTATATTCTGACGCAGCACCTGATCATCAATCTGGGCCAGCGTTTGTCCACGACTAACGTTTTGACCGATAGCCACATATATCCGGGTAATTGAACCCGGCATTTCAGGGCTTACCTGTACGTTTTGTTCTGCATCAACTTTTCCCTGAACTTCAAGATAATTATAAAACGCACCCGTAGATACTTCAATTACAGAAACATCAACAACCTTTTTAACAGGATTAGTTCCTGCTTCAGATTCAAGTTTTGCAATTTTAGCATCTAATTCAGTACGCTCCTTCTTCAACTTCGCCAACTCAGCCTTTTTATCTGTGGAGTTTCCTGTGCAGGCACCAAGAAATACAACAGAGGCTATAAATAATATTCTTTTCATTGTTATATGGGGGTTTGATTTTGTTAATAGTTTATCTTTCCTAAAGATTTATCAAGGTTCACTTTATTAATAAGCAGGTCATATAATGAGTTTATGTAATTATTCTGAGCCTCCTTTAATGAGGTTTCTGCACTTGTTACTTCAAGGCTTGAACCTACACCCTGCTCATACTTTATTCTGGTAACCCTTAATATTTCTTGTGCCAGATTTAAATTTCGCTTTTGATTTTCAAGAGACTGCAAACTGTTACTATAGTTCTTTTGTGTTTGAGAAATCTCCAGGTTGATAGCATTTTGCAAATTCATCAGGTCATTTTCTGTCTTTTGAACCTCAAGCTTTGCATTCTTCATCTGGTATAGCCTCTGGCCTCCATTAATAATATTCCAGGAGAGACTCAGCCCAATTACAGAAGTTGGAAAGCTTCTTTCATAAAGTTGTGAGAAACTATTGGACTGAAAACTTTTCGAAGCTGAAGCAAATCCGGAAATCGAAGGCAAAAATTGACTTTTATACCTTTTAAGATCCAATAGATTTAACTTTTTCTGTGTTTCAAGTAATGAATACTCTATCCTGCTCCGGTACGCAGTAGTATCTGCTACCAATGATGTAGCCTCGGGCTGAACAGTTGCTATTGAATCCTCAAGTATGAGTTGCCCATCTACTGGCATCCCCATTTGAAATTTCAATACCTCCAGATTCAGTGCAAGTAAACGGGTTACATTTTCACGCTCTGTTTCCAGGTTATTCTTCAGTACCTGTAACCGGTCGACATCAATTTTCTCTACAAAGCCATTTTTAAATAAGGCCTCTGTATCGTTTAACGATTTTTTAAGCTGCGTTAAATTTGCATCGATCAAGGAGAATTGCTCATTTGATACCAGAACCGAGTAATATGCTTTGGTTACCGCTACAGCAGTCTCAATACGACTCCTCTTAGAATTCCTTGTTGAAAGCTCTTTATAAGTTTTTGATGCCTGAAGCCCAACAATATACGTCCCGTCAAACAAAAGCTGATCCAGTCTCACGCCTGCTGATGATTGGTATTTAACACCAAACTGAACAGGTATTTGAGTTCCGGGCTGACCGAAAATCTCTCCCGGCAGCAAACTGGTAGGTACTTTCAGGTAATCAGAGAAGTCAAATGTGGAAGATACACGTGGTAAACCAATCCCAACTGTCTGTTTCACCGTATTCTGAGCGATCTCTTCATCAATTTTAGCGTTTAAAACGGATGTCTGATGATCCAACGCATAGTTTATTGCTTCATTTAAAGTGAATGTATACTTTAAAGAATCACGTTCCTGCGCAGCAGCTCCGCTGGCTGATAATAACAGGAATAAAATATATAATCTGTATTTCATACTTTGTTTATTCACTTTCAATACTTTGTTTGTACTTATTTATAAGTTGATGCCCCCGAACCGTGCAGATGCCATATAAATAATGTTCTGTCAATTGAATCATCACTTTAGCAAGATCAAATTTTCCTGCAGGAAAAATATTCGGGTTAAATATGGTGTCGATCTGCTCAATACGCATAGTTGCTACAATATCTATATTGATATCGCTTCTGTAATACCCATCATTAATACCTTTCTGAAGATTACCCTTAATACATTTTAATAATTGCTCATCCCTGAACTTCTGAAAAGCATTCCAAGCATCCGGATGATATTTTTGCATATCATAAAACATGACCGGATTCAGTTTGGAAAACATCTCTTTTATGTGAGTTATGGCGTTCCAAACCTCTTCTACCGTATTTGTTGCCTCACAGGAATTTTTTGCCATCTGTACCTCTTCTGCACGTAACCTGTTATTTATCAGAGTAACTACCATATGATTCTTATCTGAAAAATATTGATAGATCGTTTTTTTTGACATGCCCAGATGCTTGGCAATATCATCCATCGTAACACTTTTTATTCCATACTGACAAAACAACTTGTCAGCTTCATTTAATATATGATCCCTTAAATCCACGTCACAAAAATATTTTGCGCAAAACTATGGAAACTTTTTTCAAGTTTAAAGTTTCCAATGAAAAATATTTTTGCTCGCATTTTGTGCAATTTAGACAGGCAAAAGTTGAGATTGTTACAGCGATTAAACAGTATTATTAAAAAATGTAACTTCGCGTAAATATTTAATATGAACATTTCACCTTTATCAGCGATCTCTCCGATCGATGGCCGTTACCGTAAAAGCACGCAAGAACTGGCTGAATTCTTTTCAGAAGCAGCACTTATCAAATTCAGAGTACAAATTGAAATAGAATATTTTATAGCATTGGTAGAATTGCCTCTTCCGCAATTAAAGGAATTCAATCCTGCAAACCTGAATGCTTTACGCGATATCTATCATCAATTCACTGAATCAGATGCAGTTGAGATCAAGGAGATTGAAAAAATAACCAATCATGATGTTAAAGCAGTAGAATACTTTATAAAAAAGCGCTTTGACAAGCTTGATCTAAAGGAATTCAAGGAGTTTATACATTTCGGACTTACATCACAGGATATCAATAATACAGCTATTCCGTTGTCGGTTAAACTTGCAATTGAAAAGGTTTACATCCCCGTTTTTCAGCAACTGGTTGAAGAATTAAAGCAGCTTGCCGCATCCTGGAAAGAGATACCGATGCTTGCACATACCCATGGTCAGCCTGCCTCACCTACCAGACTTGGAAAGGAGATTCAGGTATTTATTGAACGGCTGGAAGCTCAGCTCCGATTATTTATGCAAATTCCGTACTCAGCAAAATTTGGTGGAGCTACTGGAAATTTTAATGCTCATCATCTTGCATATCCTGCAATTAACTGGGTAGAATTTGGAAATAATTTTGTTAACGGTACACTTCAGTTGAACCGGTCACAGTTCACTACTCAAATTGAGCATTATGATAATTTTGCCGCACAGTGCGATGCGCTGAAACGTATAAACAATATTATCCTGGACCTGAACCGTGATATGTGGACCTACATATCTATGAATTATTTCAAGCAAAAGATAAAGGAAGGTGAAATCGGTTCCTCTGCCATGCCGCATAAGGTAAACCCGATTGACTTTGAAAACTCGGAAGGTAATATCGGGATTGCAAATGCCGTCTTCGAACATCTGGCTGCTAAGCTGCCGGTTTCCAGGCTTCAACGTGATTTAACAGATTCTACCGTTCTCAGGAATATCGGAGTTCCTATAGCACATACCCTGATTGCATTTAAATCAACACTTAAGGGTCTGGGCAAACTATTGTTAAATGAAGAAAAGATCAAAGCGGACCTTGAAAATAATTGGGCTGTGGTAGCTGAGGCTATTCAAACAATACTCAGACGTGAGGGATATCCCAACCCGTATGAAGCATTGAAAGATCTTACCAGAACTAACACCACAGTAAACGGAGAAACTATCGCCGAATTCGTTGAAGGGTTGTCTGTATCCGATGCGGTAAAAGCAGAATTAAAAGCCATAACACCATCCAACTATACAGGAATTTAAAGGACGTCATACCCTTGTAAAAACTTTTGAAACAACCCATGAGAAACAAAATAATGGTAATTTTGTACTTCAAGAAATACTAAATCTCATGGATCAGGCCACATCAAATATCAAAGTTTATACCGAGGGTACTCCTAACCCTGCAACAATGAAATTCATTGTTAATAAATTACTTATTAACGGAAGCGCCGATTTTCCAAACAGAGAAGCTGCCGAATCTTCACAATTTGCAAGGGAACTATTTAAATTCAGCTTTGTTACCGGAGTATTTTTTGCAAGTAACTTCGTTACTGTAACAAAACAAGAAGGTGTAGACTGGGCTGATATCGAGCCGATTATAAAAGAATTTGTTAAAGGAGCCGTTGAAGGTGAACTTCAAATTCAAGCAAAGCCAAATGACCTGGTACCACAATTTGAAGGAACCGACGCGGAAGTAAAGATACAGCAGGTATTACATGATTACGTTCGTCCGGCTGTTGAGCAGGATGGCGGCGCCATCAATTATAAATCATTCGAAGATGGTGTGGTCACTGTACAACTTAAAGGATCATGCAGCGGATGCCCATCGTCAACAATAACACTTAAATCAGGAATTGAGAATTTACTTAAAAGAATGGTTCCTGATGTTAAAGAAGTAGTGGCGGAATCTCTTTAGGTTTAAATTACATCAAGATATAAAAGAGGTTACTTCCGGGTAGCCTCTTTTTGGTTAAAAGACTTACGAAGTTTTTGGAAACTTCGTAAGTCTCATTTTACATTATTAAAAATGCTTTTTAAAAGACTTACGAAGTTTTGGAAACTTCGCAAGTCTCATTTTACATTATTAAAAGTGCTTTTTAAAAGACTTACGAAGTTTTTGAAACTTCGTAAGTCTCATTTTATATTATTAAAAATGCTTTTGAAGTACCTGAACCAGGTGATTCGCAATATGAGCGTTACCCGCCACAACCTGACGACTATTTATAAAATCAGTCCCCCCGGAGAAATCTAGTACAACCCCGCCCGCTTCCTGAACAATCAATGCTCCACCGGCCACATCCCAGGCATTGAGATTAAACTCAAAGAAACCATCAAACCTGCCACAAGCGGTATATGCAAGATCAACCGCTGCAGAACCAATGCGTCTTAACCCATGACAGGTTTGTATAAGTTCGTTAAACGCGTTCAAATACTGTTCCTGCTTGCTAAAATCATAATATGGGAACCCGGTTGCAATCAGTGTAGATGAAAACGTCTGGCTTTTCGAAATGCTGATAGGTTCGCCATTTAAAAAAGCTCCTCCATCCTTCCAGGCATAAAAAGCTTCATCACGGTTTATTTCGTACACTACGCCAATTACTAACTCTTCGTCACGAGTAAGTGCAATGCTTACAGAATAGGTAGGAACACCATGGATAAAATTGGTAGTACCATCTAAGGGATCAATTATCCAGTTATAATGTTCCCCTTGTATAGATACAGTCCCTTCTTCAGTAATAAAACCTGCAGCCGGAAGTAAAAGAGTTAATGAATTTACTAATTTTTGCTCAGCAGTTTTATCTACATAAGATACAAGGTCGTTAACACCCTTGTATTCAATTTTATCAGGACCAAAATTAACGGCCTCTTTTCTGATAAAATCTCCAACTTCCTTTGCTATATCAACTACCTGGTGTGTTAATTTAGATAAATCCATCAATCGAGTTTAACAGAAGTTTGGGGATGTTGTTTTGCATTCTTCAACGACCAGATTATTCCGGCTATTCCCGTCATGACCATGATAAATGATATTAACTCGGCCTGGGTAAAACTTAATCCAAAAACATGATACTTGGAGTTTACGCGGATCAGTTCAATAAGGAACCTTTCAACACCATTAAATATCAAATAAATTGAAAACATTAAACCCGGAATATTAAAACGTTTCCGTATCCCCCAAAGGATCGCAAATAGAATTAGTCCGAAAACAACTTCATAAAAAGGTGTTGGATAAACCATTACGGGAAGTTCATTACAATATTTTCCCACGCATCCCGGTATAGGAACACCTTCATTTATAACATTGTGCGGATACTTAAAGCCCCAAACCCAATCGGGAGCCCAGCTTAACCAGGAAGGCTTGGGCCCTGTTACAGGAATTCCCCAATCGCCATCTCCAGACATATGACAGCCAATACGCCCTACGGCATAAGCCAGCATCATTCCGGGCCCGCCAACATCAAGCATATGTACAGGCTTAATCCCATTTTTATTAGCGATATATAAAACAGCAGCGCCGCCACAAATTAACCCTCCGTAGAAGGTAAGTCCGCTAAATGAAAGCAACCCCTCAACCGGATCACGCATAAAGTCCTGCCAGTATTCCAGGTTATGAAAGATCTTAGCCCCTAAGAATCCCCACACTGCAGCCCAAACAATCATGGTACCCATTAACTGGTAGGGATGCACGGTCTCTTTAACGATCTTCGGCTTAGGTAAAAGTTGTTTTTTATTTTCGGAATATACCCAATAAATGAAAATGCCCGCGACAATCACCCCACCAATAAAGCTTCCTTTTAGAGAAAGGAGATATCCGGGCGGGTCTGCAACAAATTCTGAATAATTCAAAATTGCATGTATAAATTTATATCCGACTACAAAACCGAAGAAACCATTTAGAATAATATCTGCAGTTGATAACGGTTCGCCGATCTTAGTTTCTCTTATAAAGGGCTTTATTAAGCCAAGTTTCTCTTTACGTTTTAGCTCTTCTGTGAAGGCCCAATATCCGGCTATGAAAGCCAGGGCTACAAAAAATCCGAATGTTTGAATAGGTAAGGGAATTGAAATCCCTGTCAGGTATTCAATAAGATGAGTTAGGGTTGGAAACATGGGTTAAATATACAACCTTGTTCTAATTATAGTAGCCCATGTTAAGAAAATCGGAGCAAGTTAGAGCTAATTGAAGCTAATGAACAAGAATTTCGGACGGTTCATCAATTTCCATATCGCCGTCAGGGGAAATCGAAGTAAGTTGTACCATCTTGATCTCATTAACCAATACGGGATCGTAAAGGGCTTTAACTTTAACGTAGTTCTTGGTGAAACCATGCATATAACCCGATTTAATATCAGCTTCAAACAAAACTTCTTCAGTTTTACCTATTTGGGTATGGTAAAATGCCCGCCTTTTTTTATCCGAAAGAATGTGCAGCATTTTACTGCGGTCGGCACGTGTAGACCCAGGAACATTACCCGGCATTTCAGCTGCAGGAGTATTTTCCCTTTCAGAATAGGTAAAAACATGTAAATAAGATATGTCGAGCCCGTTCAAAAAATTATAGGTCTCAATGAAATCATCCTTTGTTTCGCCCGGGAATCCTACAATAACATCAACCCCGATACAACAATCGGGCATAACTGACTTTATTTTGGTTACGCGTTCAACATAAAGCTCCCTGCGGTACCTGCGGCGCATCAGACCCAAAATTTTATTGGACCCGGATTGCAGTGGAATATGAAAATGATGAACAAACCGCTTTGATGAGGCTACAAATTCAATAATTTCATTGCTCAGCAGGTTGGGTTCAATAGATGAGATCCGGATACGGTCAATTCCATTAACCTCATCCAGCGCCTTTACAAGTTCGAAAAAATTAGTTTCTCTCTTCCCGTCATTTAAGCCAAAATCGCCGATATTAACGCCTGTCAAAACAATTTCCTTTACTCCGGAAGCAGCTATTTCTTCCGCTTGCTTTACAATTTCCTGAATACTTCCGCTACGGCTTGCTCCACGTGCCAGTGGTATGGTGCAAAAGCTGCACGTGTAATCACAGCCATCCTGAACCTTAAG
>DASWTL010000069.1:0-12157 GCA_036402155.1 Sphingobacteriaceae bacterium
TACAACACGAAATCCGGTATTCTTTTTTCCCAGCGCATATTCAGAGTCGCTGATAATTAGTTCTGCCGAAGAATTGTTCAGGATATATTCCTGTCTGTCAATAGGATACTCAGGATCAATGGGCACATAGGCAGCTCCGGCCTTCATGATTGCATACATCCCAACGATCATGTTAAAACTGCGGGCGGCTATCAGACCAACGTTGCTCCCTTTTTTGACCCCAAGTTTCACCAGATAATTTGCCAGTCGGTTAGCCCGTTCATTAAGTTCCAGGTAACTGATACTAATGTTATCCTGCCTTAAAGCAATATTTTCCGGAGTTTTCTCTACCTGCTCTTCAAACAGATCAGTTATGGTTTTTTTATTGGAATACGCTGTTATTGTATCATTAAACTCGTAAAGGATGGCCTGTTTTTCTTCAGGAGCTAACATATTTAAACTGCCTGTTCTTTGGTCAGGAGTTTTCAATACAGATTCCAGTAACTGGACATAATGCCCCATCATTGCATGAATAGCTTCTTTATCATACCGTGAAACGGAATATTCTATAGTACCCTCCAGTCTGTCAGCCATATCCGTTAAGGTGAAAACGAGCTCACACTGAGAGCTTTCATAAAATGACATTAAAGACAAAGTTCCGGCATCCGCGCTATTTAACTTATCCTGAAAGATAAAAACTTCACTGAACGTTATATTCCCAGAATTAATAGTCTCACTTTCATTCTTATTATCAGCTGCCGTTACTTCAGCTATTGGCAGAAGCTCAGATCTTAATTGTTGCAGTAACGTAATAAATGAAGTTTCACCATTTATCGCTGATTGTGAAATCAACAAATTAGAATTCACCAACGTACCAATTGTTATTTCCTGGCGGCTGCTGTACCTATACAGCATTACTTTAAATACGGCTAATAAGATAATATATAAGCTGGTGTCCTGTTTATTGCTAAACGATTGCAGTTCATCACGAACACTTTTCTTAAGTTTAAATGGCATAACACCTCCTTTACACGCATTTAAAATCTCATTGCGATGGGCAGAGGTATGGAGTACTGTACTGAGCTTTTCTTTAGCGGAAACTTCGTTAGACAGCTCATTATCAGGGTAATCAGGCCTATGGTCGATAAATGCTAATTTCATATTTCGCGGTCATGCGGGATAGTATGATCGTTGGTAAATGTTTCACTGGTATGCTTTTAACAAAATGCATCGGCTGTTTGGCTGATGAACTGCCTGAACCTAAGCTCGCGGCTGCTTTTCAAATATGCAATACTGCCTGTATGCTGATCGTCAACAACAAAATTGCTAACACGCCAGTGCTGACTATTGTTTATTAATTCAGCAGAAACAGCATGTTTACCATCCAAACATGGTACAGATCTGATATCATCATTTAAACCTTTTGAGGTTGCCTTAAGCAATGCCTCTTTACGGGTCCATAATTTAAAAAAAGTCTTATCAGGGCTTTTCTGCCTTTTCAGATACCGTATTTCCTTCGCATTAAAGGCAATTTCGATAATCTCATTAATATTCAGATCGGTTTCATACCGCTCTATATCAATCCCCACCGGGCTATCCGAAACAGCAATTAAAATATACTCGCCGGAGTGCGACAAGTTGAAATGCATGGAAATATCATTATCCATTTTTAAAACCGGTTTCATATTAACCCCGAGTGTGAAATCTAATGTTTCAGGATTCTTATTTAGATAGTCTCCCAGCAACATTCTCAACATAGCTTTGCCAATGATAAACTTGTATTTATCCGTTTCATGATAAAACAATGCCGATTTGCTTTTTTCTTCGGGATTAAGAATTTCGTAAAGTTCCGGGAGCCGATGAATGCAGGAAGGGAAATGAAGTCGCCAGATTTCAACCACACCAGGATCTAATATCGCTTCTGGCTTACCATTTTCCCATACGGCTACATCAGCCTCTTCAAAAAACACGTATGGTTGTAGATGCATTAACACAGATTCTTTATGGTAGCATTAAATCAGCGTGGTTATCCTACCACTTAAATTATTTAACACTTATTTATGCCGGATGTTTTAATCCGAATAAAACCAAAAGAAAATTAACTTATCTGGATCAAACAGCTGATTACCAATAACAAAAACCCAACTTGATCGAATGAAGTCGGGTAAACAGGAAATAAATTTTATAAAAATTTAAGACACTATCTGTAAACTTGGAGAAATAGACATAATGTGTCCGATCTCTTTTGATGAAAGTTTTTTCTTTGTTTTCAATACACAGGCAACAGAAAGGTTTATCTCAGGAATTTCAAGCTCAAGGATCTCGCCTTCAAACATTTTACTCAATGTTAAAATAACAACCTCCGCCTCCTTGCATTTGTTCCTTAAGTAAATCTCCCTTTGTTCCATTGAAGAATCACTGTATTCCTCAGAATACACCCCAATCAAAGGATTATAAGTGACCGTAGTAGTT
Source organism: Sphingobacteriaceae bacterium (assembly GCA_036402155.1). Classification (GTDB taxonomy): domain Bacteria; phylum Bacteroidota; class Bacteroidia; order Sphingobacteriales; family Sphingobacteriaceae; genus DASWTL01. Next base: position 2,452 of record DASWTL010000069.1, read on the forward strand.
AAAAGCTTCGGCTCTGTATGCCCTGAGGATACCAGAGAATTTAAATCAACTTCAAATTTATTAACAGGTTTCATAGTATGCATAGGTACATGCCATTTAAGTTTTTCGGGTTAGTCTACGAATTTAAAACGAAGTAGTTACAAAACTATCTACTAAAAGTAATAAAATTTTAAGAATTCCAAGTAATTTAACTGTCAATAAATTTTTTTTGATAAATAAGTACGGTATAGAATTTTACTGTTATTCTACCGATTTCCTTTTAGACTTTTCCCAGGCGGCGGACTGTTGACCCTTATAAAACCGTATGGTTCCGGCAATTACAGCATAGTTCATCATGGTAAAATAGAATGGAATAAAGGCAATTTTAAGCTTGATTTTCTTTCTTTCAAGTATCCATCCTACAAAAGATGCAATATAAAACAGGATCTGGAGGGCCAGTGTAACCAGGTAAAGATTATTCTCCGGATATTTAATACAGATTGCGATATTTAAAAGAAACATCAGGATCATAAGCCATGGAGTAACCGTCCATCTTAAAACACGATGACTGATATATTGAAAGGTCAGCAACGGATAAACGAATGGATTGGCAGCACGTTTTAACCTGTAAATAGACTGGATACCACCGGCTGCAATTCTGATCTTCCTCTTCAGCTCCTCCGAAGTATCTGCAGATGCGGTTTCGACAGCATAAGCGCCAGGCTCGTAAGCAATGATATATCCTTTCTCCGCAATCCTCATAGCTATCATATGATCATCAATAATGGTATCAGACTCCACCGGTTCATACAATGCCGTCCGTATACTGAACAGTTCGCCGGCAGCGCCAACATTTGAATATAAGTCATAATCCCACTTCTTCAGCGCCGATTCATATTTCCAGTAAAAACCTTCTCCTGCCGAACTGGCATCCGCCGAAGCGTCAACTACAATTTTCTTTTCCCCGGCTACCGCTCCCACTTTAGGATTCTGATAGTGCTTAACCAATAAAAGTAGTGCCTCCTTATTCAAAAATGTATTAGCATCTGTAAAAACGGTGATCTCACCTGAAATTTGTGGGATCACCCGCTTAATAGCAGCCATTTTACCCGCTCTTGTATTTTCATGAAACAACTTCACCTCAGAAAACTTTCCAACTATCTCCGGGGTGTTATCTGAAGATCCGTCAGTAACAAAGATCAGTTCAAGTTTATTCTTAGGATAATTAAGCTGTAAACAATTTTGAATTTTTGCTTCAATAATATCTTCCTCATTATAAGCGGCTACCAGTATAGATACCGAAGGATATTCTGCATTAATATGATGTTCAACGGGCTTTACGAAGAGCTGCTTGATGCTTTTAAGAATGTATAACAAAATACCGTAGCCTAAAAAAGTGTACAATATGATAAAAAAGCAAATCCAAAAGGTTAAAATCATGTTTAGTGTTAAAATTAATCGCCTCAGCGCCGGTAAAATTGTTTGATAACTTGTTAAAATCCTTAAAGAAATAAATTGACATCATAAGCATTGCTAACCTATGAAAATCAGCACATTACTTTTTTTTATTCTTTTTATATTTCCAAAATGCTTTAATAATTTCCAAACATCTGCCAGCAATCAAACCGACTATGTAAACCGTAATAAAATTGAAAGTAACATCAAGCTTAAAGATATGTTTGGTGTGAATGCTTATGAATGGGATTTTTTACAGGATCCAAATAATCCTACCATCGGCTCCAGGATTTTTGAACCTAAAATGTCACTGATCAAAAACTTTAGCGGGGTACGTCATTATATGGATTGGTCAAAGATTGAAGACAGTCCTGGTAATTATACATTTAACCCTACACGCCGGGGTGGCTGGAACTATGATGCCATTTATGAAAGATGCAAAAAAGAAGGAATTTTAGTGTTAAGCTGCCTGAAGGAGGCGCCCGACTGGCTTTATAACACCTATCCAGAAGGGCAGCGTGATGCCAATAACGTTCCTGCTCCTTACGGGTCAAACCTGGAAGATCCGGCTTCCTATATTGCGCAGGCAAAAGCTGCCTTTCAGTTTGCTGCCCGGTACGGCGCCAATAAAAACGTTAACCCTGCATTAGTAAAAGTTAATAGTACACCTCGGTGGACAGATGATCCTGTTAATGAGGTTAAGATCGGGATGAACCTGATTAAGTATATCGAGGCGGATAATGAACGCGACAGGTGGTGGTTAAAAGATAAGCGGGGATATCAGTCGCCACAACAGTATGCTGCCCATTTATCAGCATTTTATGATGGTCACAAAGGTAAGTTAGGAAAGAATGTTGGTGTTAAAACCGCTGACCCGTCTATGAAGGTGGTTATGGGCGGACTTGCGAAAGCTGATGCAGGATATGTAAAAGAAATGATTGAGTGGTGTAAGGAAAACCGCGGATTCAGACCTGATGGTTCTGTTGACCTATGCTTTGATGTAATTAACTATCATCTTTATTCTAATGATAATAAGTCAAGCCAATGGGGAGATGCTACCAGGGGGATGGCTCCCGAATTAAGTGAAATAGGTAAAGTGGCTGATGAGTTTGTTCAATTATCTAAAAATTACGCTAATGGAATAGATGTATGGGTGACTGAAGCAGGCTATGATGTTAACCCGGGAAGTCCGCAGCGAGCAATTGCCATAGGAAGTAAGACCGCACTGTTAACCCAGGCCGACTGGATATTACGTTCTTCATTGCTGTATGCAAGGCATGGCATTAAAAAAGTATTCTATTACCAGTTATTTGATGATAATTCAGCCAACCCTATTCAATATGCTTCATCCGGATTAGCGCATGGGCTGAAAAGACGACCGGCAGCCGATTTTATTTACCAGGCTAATAACCTAATGGGAAATTACACGTATAAGGAAACCATTAGTAATGACCCGTTGGTAGATGTCTATGTCCTGGAAAATAAAAAAATGTATATCCTGGTTACACCCGATGAAAAAAATCGAACCACCAGTTATGAACTTAATTTGCCGGGAATGTTAAATGCAACTGTCTACGAGCTCCAACCCGGTTCAGATGATATGAAATCAAAAAAAGTAAGGGTTACAGGCGGACAACTAAAAGTAATTGTAACAGAAACTCCGGTATTCGTACAGGCCAATGAATAATTGATAAAATTATTATCTTTCGAATCCCCAAAAAATATGAAATAATTACTTTTATCCTGGTAATTTTATTTCGATACCGAGTCTCACAATTTCCTGATAATTAATAATTAATACATACAAATTAATCGACAAATTGTTTTAAAATAGTTGTATCTTTTTTATACTCGCCGCGTACATTGGGGTATTTAAATACATTTATGCAACTATCTAAAAGACTCATCCCGGCAGTAGCGGCTATAGCTTTATTCGCTTCCTGCAAAAAAGACCTGGAACGACTTAGTCAAACTGGAAAACCTATTGAGGAAAATGTAAAAATTGAAAAGGGCATCAAGCTCATTGACATGTTTGGTATTAATACCTATGAATGGAACTTCCTTCAGGACCCCAACAATCCGGCGGAAGGATCCAGGATCTTCGAACCAAAAATGTCATTAATTAAAAATTTCAGTGCTGTACGCCATTATATGGACTGGGAAAAAATTGAAGATACTCCCGGTAGCTACACATTTAATCCAACACGCAGAGGCAGCTGGAATTATGATGCGATATATGAAAGATGTAAGCAAGATGGCATTGTAGTACTCAGTTGTTTAAAAGAACCACCTCACTGGCTTTATAACACCTACCCCGAGGGTCAAAGAGATGCTAATAACGTTCCTGCTCCTTACGGATCTGACCGTGAAGACCCGGCATCATACATTGCACAGGCAAAAGCTGCTTTTCAATTTGCTGCCAGATATGGCGCAAACAAAAATGTGGATCCGGCCCTGGTGACTGTTAATTCAACTCCCAGATGGACCGCAGATCCTATAAATGAAGTTAAGATCGGGTTGAACCTGATTAAATATATTGAAGGTGATAATGAACGTGACAGATGGTGGGTTGGTGACAGAGCGTATCAATCCGGGCGGGAATATGCAGCACACCTGTCAGCATTTTATGATGGTCATAAGGGAAAATTAGGTAAGAATGTGGGCGTTAAAACAGCCGACCCTTCCATGATTGTTGTAATGGGCGGTCTGGCAACACCTAGTGTAGCTTACGTTCGGGAAATGATCCAATGGTGCAAAGAAAACAGGGGATATAAAGCTGATGGTTCCGTTGACCTATGCTTTGATATTATCAACTATCATCAATATTCCAATGACGCTGACAAACCAGGTCAGTGGGGATATGCTACCAGAGGACTTGCACCAGAAGTAAGCAGCCTTGGAGCAAAGGCATTAGAATTTGCTGCATTAGGAAAAGAATATGGGTTGGATACCTGGGTTACAGAGACAGGTTATGATGTGGGACCATATACTCCGCAACGCGCAATTCCAATCGGTGAAAAATCGGCATTAATAACACAGGCCGACTGGTTGTTAAGAACCTCATTATTATATGCCAGAAGCGGTATCAATAAGGTATTCTTTTATCAATTATTTGATGATACTGATGAGACCTCACATGTTCAGTACAGCACATCAGGACTTGTTACAAACTCCTTAAAGCGCAGACCAGCATCTGATTACATCTACCAGGCAACTAAATTAATGGGCAACTATGTATATAAAGAAACAGTAAGTAAAGACCCTCTGGTTGATGTTTATGTATCTGGTGGAAAAAAAATGTATATTCTGACTATTCCTGATGAAATAAACCGGAAAGGCAGCTATGAGTTAACATTACCTGGTTCAAAAAATGCCAATATATATTATCTGCAACCCGGATCTGATGATATGAAACTGGTTAAAGTTCCTACCCAGGGCGGTAAAGTTACTATTGAAGTTACAGAAACTCCGGTTTTTGTACAGGCGGAATAACACAGGTTTTAATTTTAGAATAATAAATGAACCCGCTTTTAATAGGCGGGTTCATTTTTTTTATTAGTGGCATTTTTTTTGATAATTGAATTAACTACTTATCAAAAACAATACACCTATGAAAAACAATCAACTACTACTATTATTAATTTTATTCAGCGCTACAATAATTTCCTGTAAAAAGAATCGCCCAGCAGGACCGGATACACCGTTTTCACCTGTATCTTTTATCACTACAGAATATGCTTATTTAGGCACATATGACACTTTGGGGCGTCCTCTTAACTACTTACTAGCCCCCGATGCCCTTAGTCAAAATTTAACGTCATTTATCCAGACTTCTCTTCCTGCAGGTGAGGATATCAGCAAAACAAACCCAACACTTCTGTCCAGTAATTCAGACTTAAATATCAATAAAAAATCAGATGTATATATAACCTTTGTTAGCGAAGGAGCCAGTCAGCTTAATTCGCTTGGATTCTACATCTATCCAACCAATACACCTCCCAAAAAACCAACTGATATAAAAAAGATCTCACTTATGTTTCCAAACGCTTCATTGGCGGGATGGGCCGGAGGCGGGTTAAACCCGGGAGATAAAATTAAAATCGGAACCGTGGAGGCCGGGAATTCTGTTGGATTTGTATTATTAGAAAAAGGATGGAATAAGGAAACAAAAACAGTTAATTCAAAAGGGAACCATTTCTGTTCTAATGAGATCTTAAACCCTGAGAACGATCCGGGTCTTAAAAAACATACAGTATTATTAAATTACCCTAAAGAAAATAAAATCTTTATCGGATTTGAGGATATGATGAGAACTGAACCATCATGTGATCATGATTTCAATGACATCATTATCTATGCAACAATAAAAGCTTTGTAATATTAAGATTTTACAAGCAACAACTATGGGATTGAGCAAAGGTAACTTCCTTGACTTAATCCTTTTTTGCATGCCAGTCACACCAGAATCCGAAGGATAAGGTTTTATTAGTTTTAAAATAATCATCCCTGTGTTTTCCTAAAACTTTCCTCGCAGTATGATAATCAACCCATTCCCCTTTAAGGTCATCGCCAAAATACCCTGATGAGCCTATGGGGAATGTGTAATTTAACTTTAAGTCATATCTTGAAATAAGATTTACCCTGTATGCTAAATATTTATTCAGCTTTCCTAACTGAGTGGTAGGTTGATCTTTATAGAATTTCTGATTAAGCTGCAATACACTTAAAGTACGCTGGTCAACCAGCTTAAACTTGTTATATCCCAGTTCGTATAGAGAGTTAAGGGTTTGCAGAGTTTCTTCTTCAGTAATCACCTGGCCTTCTCCAAGACATTCCGTTTCAACTGAAATAAAACATGGCAACTCTTCAAGTTCTTTAAGGGTTTGAAGGGCTGTATTATCATACCCTTCCAAATCAATTTTACAATAATATGGAACGCCGAACTTTTTAATAACAGAGCTGAGCTTTTGAGTCGGCACAGAGACTTTCTCCTGCAGGTTTCCATTCCGGTCAGAAATTTCAGCATTGATGGAATTCCAGAGTGTTTCTTTGCTGATATTGAACTGAACCTCCTCATTATCAACATCAGACAAGGCATAGTTCAGCACTACAAGCTGACCATTATTGATGTAGTCGGCATGCTTTTCCACAGCCTTTTCTACCAGATTTTTATCGGCATCAATACTTATTACTTTAAATCCTTTTTTTAAATAGTACAATGTATCCTCACACAAGTGCATACCTGCATCAATGATCAGCTTGTTTTCCATAGGTTAACTTCAATAAATCAGGAAGATGTTGTTGCGGATCAGTCTGCCCAAAACGTATCTGCTCATCAACAACAGGCATGTTCTATAAAAGTTTACATTACACTGAAATTGTAAACATGCCTACGAAAGAATTAAGGGTAAGCGGATAATTTAAGATTGATATGCCCGGATAACTCATTGCTTAACCCGGTAAAATTCTATTTTTATGGCCATTCAGTAGCAATTCCCTGGGAACGGATAAATCGCTGAAACTCTTCTAGTAATTCTTTTCTTTCTCTGACTTCCCGGGGTTTTATATTCTTGTCGGAAGCAAATTTCACCAGCAAACCAACCGACTCTCCGATATTCCACTCTACCGGATGCAGCCGATAACATCCATTAGTAATATGTGTGGTACCGATATTTTTATTAGCCGGCAAAATATTCTCCATTCGTACTGGCAGCAGAGCGCCCAACGGAATCTGGAAAGGCAAAGATGGAAAATCGACATAATTTACCTTATCAGAACTTGGATGCAGATCAATATGATAATACCCTGTTCCCACACTATCGTAAAATTCAGCTGCGGCAGGTTTATTGTTTCCGGTTATCCTGGCGCGCTGTTCTTTTCCCACATGTTCTTCCAATACTGTAAAAACAGCTTTAATTCTTCTTGATTCACGGATATAGGGATATTTCGCCAAACCATCTTCGGTACCCATTATATCTTTCCGTAACCGCAAACCTGGCCAGCCTTTCTTACCATCCGACCTCGGAGCTTCTGTCTGCAACCAGTATAATAGCGACAGGCTTAACTGTTTGGCCCGGTCAACGTGTTTATCAAATTCTTTTTGAGATACATTCACCACATTACCAAGCATATAGTCGTTCTGCGGCCAGTTGACTATGGTAATGTCGCTGGCGTAAGCTCCCTTTCTAAAGTTCTCTTTGCTGATAATTTTGCGGTACGTCCACAGATTCAGGATACCGGGAATTTTGGAATTATCGGGATTAAAATCTAATTGTCTTGGCGTTAATGTTCTGGGACTCGAATAATGTAATGCCAATAATTTGCCCGGCCATGCAGGTTCCAGGTTGGGTACGTGTTCACTCCAGAATTTATAATCGCGTGGCTTTTCAATAACATGATTCTCTCCTTCAATATAATCCATGGCAAAACAGGCAGTAAACGCCTGGTTATTTTCAGGATTTGGTTTTTCGGGTGCATGCATCTCCCCCGTTTGCGATCTGGATTCGGTTCCGGTAACAAATTCAGTTCCGGTCAGCGGTAATAGGTCGCCAAGTTCTGTAGCATCAATAAAATAAGGCGCCACCAGCAGTTTCTTTGTGCCTTTACGCAGATCGGTTGCGGTTAGAGAATTCACCCTGTTCCCACTTTTGTCTGCCGAGGTGACTTTATGTTCAAGTAACAGTACCAGCTTACCGGAACTGATATAAGGCGCGAGCATATTGGTCATTACAGAAACTGCAACCCTTGGTTCATGGCATAGCCGGGAAACAGCTCCACCACCCGGATTAAGTTTGGGATTATTCTTTTGTTCGGCTGTAAGCGGATAGTTCTGCCGGTAATAATCACGAATCGCGTTTCTGAAATCCCGGTACATTTGAGTGGCACCATGGGTTTCAATAGATGTATGTTCATCAGGAGGTACGCCCTGCGAAGTTAACTGACCTCCCAGCCAATCCGTTTCTTCCGTAAGAATAACCGTTTGATCGTTTCTTAATGATGCCATTGCCGCAGCAAAGCCTCCCAATCCACCCCCCGCAATCACCACATCAGCAGCCAGTTTTTCTCCTCCTCTCTGCTGAGATTTTTGTACTGCCAAAACCCTTTCGGGTAGCGAGATAAGAGATGCGCCTGCAACAGCACCGCTTGTAATGGATACAAGTTCAATAAAACTTCTGCGTTTCATATAGATATCTGGTTTGAGTGCTATACTACCCGGCTTATATCGGATTATTCCCTGGTGAAGATATTGCAATTCCGATAAAAACAATAATTTTCTACGAATAGAAATATGAGAGGTATGCAATATGAAAATTTAAGTTCCGGAAAGGGTATAAAAAGAACCAGGGTTCTTTGATACTAGTGTGGCACTTAAGGTAGGTTTCTGTTAGGTTTATCGGATATCTGTTTCCGTCACCATAAACGAAGTAGAATTTGTATATACCCTTCCTAATGTATCTTTAGCCCTTACCTCGATGATGTGCCTGCCCTCATCAACATTGCCGGAAAGAGCCACTTTCCAGAGATGGGGAGACATAGCCGGACTGGTCGGTTTAACACCCTTAAGGGGCTTCTCGGCTGTATCCCATCGGTAACGTATCCCGCACATGATCGGATCGATATCTAACGTCCATTTCATTCTTTTCCAGGCGCCGTCATCTATCCGGTACTCCAGTGTATCGCGACTGCTTCCCTGAAAAAAATTGGCATACAGATAATTCCATGGCAGCCGTCCCTTAGGAATGGCACGTGGAGCATAGATATTGATCTTATAATCAGCATGCGCACCGGCCACACGGTAATCCATTTGGTACTTGTTGCCCGAAAAAGAAACGAACATATATCCTTTAGGTGTACCGTCGCGCATTTGGCCAGATGGTATGCCTGCGTCATTCGGTTCGCCGGTATACCAGTCGCCAGAGGTTGTGCCTACATTATATTCGTGATGAGGTGTAGTACGGTTAAGCCCATCCTTCTGATCATGAAAATATTGTTGCTGCATATGAGTATGGGCTGACAGCGATAACGTATGGGGAAATTCTCGAAGCAGATCAAATAATCGCTGTTTATCTGCAGAACGAAAATCATCGTCGAACAGATGAATATGATGGCTCAGCACAATTAAATGATCCTTAGGAACCAATTTCAGGTCGTTCTCTATAAAATCCAATTGTTCTGTCCGCATACCTCCTCTATAGCCTTTACCATAGCGGGGATCAGGGTAAAGAACATTGTCTAGAATTATAAAGTGCACCTTGTTATAATTAAAAGAATA
>DASWTL010000070.1:0-4304 GCA_036402155.1 Sphingobacteriaceae bacterium
GACTTTTTTGAGTTGCTTACTTTAAACATGGCACGCCAGGGCTTTTTTGGTGAAATAGTTCATGTAGAAGGTGCTTATATCCATAATTTGTTGGAACATAATTTTTCAAAAACACAATACCAGGATATGTGGCGTTTGAAAGAAAATTTTAAAAACGGTAATCTTTATCCAACACATGGTCTAGGTCCTGTTGCCCAGATACTGAATATTAACCGCGGCGATAAAATGGATTATATGGTGTCCATGTCCAGCAACGACTTTTCTATGGCACCTCTGGCAAAAGAATTAGCGGCAAAGGACGATTTTTACAAGCAATTTGCGAACAAATCATATCGTGGCAACATGAACACCAGTACAATACGTACCAGTTTGGGTAAAACGATGATGATCCAACATGATGTCAGTTCACCGAGGCCTTATTCCCGTTTACATACTTTAAGCGGAACAAAGGGCGTAGCGCAAAAATATCCCTTACCGGGTAAAATAGCCACCGGTCATGATGACTGGTTGAAGCCTGTAGAACTGAAAGAGCTGGAGCTAAAATATCAGCCACCGATTGTTAAAAAAATAGGTGAGCTGGCTAAAAAAGTAGGGGGGCATGGAGGTATGGACTTTTTGATGGATTGGCGCCTGATCGATTGCCTTCGTAATGGTTTGCCTTTGGATATGGATGTGTATGATGCGGCATCCTGGAGCTCGATCATGCCGTTAAGCCAGCTTTCATTAGCCAACCGTTCCAATTCGGTGGATATTCCGGATTTTACAGGCGGCTCATGGAAGACAAATCAACCCGTAGATATTTCGCTTAAACAAGGTGGGAATACCAGGGCTGCCCAATAAGGATACTTTCCGGAAAGCTGCAGGACGAATCATATGCACTACTTGTCCTGCCTGATTGGAAGAGTTAAGTTAAGTTTGTTGAATTAGTGGCGGTACTATTGCTGCCACTTTTTTTTATTAGAATCTACATAATATGCTGCTTTTGGCACAATACAAAAGGTATTTCTGTTCATTTATCATATTTTTTCTAGTTATTTCATTGTCAGGATTTGTTGCCGACCAGCTGATACCTAATTATAGTTTTGAAAACGGCCTTCATGGTTGGAGGCTAACCAATCAGAAGGATGCAAAAGGTTCAGTAACTATAGTGAAAGAATTTGCTCACGCAGGGGCTTTTAGCCTTAAACTGGTTGATAATGATCTTGTTGCAGACTTTTCTGCCGAAAGCACTAAATTGCCATGTATCCCCGGGGAGACATATTCAACATTCGCGCGGATTTACGTTCAGGGTGGGAAGCCAGAACTTCGCATACGTTTCTGGAACGGATCAAAGTTATTGTCTGCTGAGGGAACTGCGGTTTCGGGTGGTCTATTTAATGTCTGGCAAACAATAACCACTCAATTAAAAGCTCCGGAAGGAGCAACGCACCTTTCGGTGATGCTTTACTCGGCTAAACAGAATATGGGTGCCGCGTTCTGGGACGAGATCCTGGTGTCTAAACAGCAGTCAAACCTGGGCATGCAGGTTTATGATTCATCCCCAAATGGTACCACTTTTGGTACTGGTCAGGATGCACACCTGGCTTATTCTGTAGTAGTTGGCAATAACAAAACCCCACCTGCTATGATGGTGATTAATACCAATACCGGTCAGGTCCTTCGTTCTGTGTCATTTCCCAAAGGTGCTACCGGGGCATGGGCCGCAACAACGGCAAGCAATGGCGACATATACTTCGGTACCTACTCTGATGGCGGTATTTATAAATATCAGTCCGGGGGTACAGCATCCGGGGCGCTGGTGCGTGTTGCTGCTGCCGGGGAGTCGATTATTTATGACCTCGCCGCTGGTGCAGACCATGAAATTTATGGCGGCGCTTATGGCAATGCAAAATTATTTTCTTATCACCCTGATTCCGCAAATAAAGCCACCCAAATCAGTTCGCGACCGTTTGTTCCTGGTACACAGTATGTACGGGCGCTCAGTCACGACCCTATAAATAAGGTGACATATCTTTCTGCTGGTATCGGGAAAGGAGCAACCGGGATCTACCGGTATCACCATGGGTTAAAAGAAAAGATCAAGATTCTGCCGGCGACCGGTCTGGCCTCAGCTATGAATTATACAGGGGAGCGATTATTTGTTTTTATAGGCGGAACGGGCCGGGTTTTAAAAATAAACGCAAAAAAAGACGGATCCTTTTTAAGCTGCAGCCGGGAGGCTACATTCTCCAGTAAAGGGCATGTTTCTCCGGCAGTCAATGGAAAAGTTTATTATTTCACAGCCAAAGGTAATCTGGCAGTATATGACATTTCATCAAAAACTTCTGCCATGCTTAATGGATCTGTTGGTTCTGATGCTTACGTAAAAAGATTCTCCATCGTTAACAATAAAGTAGTTGGAATTGTAGCAGAGGGCAATCATACGTTTATTGTTAAGTTTGATCCTTCTTCTCCTTCTTCTTTTTCAAGGATAAAATTAACCGGCGCGGTAAAAATGCCCGGTGCATTAAACGAGATCCAGGCAGGGCCTGATGGAAAAATCTATACCAGTGCGTATTTAACAGGCGGGCTTGGGGTGTATGATCCTATGCGAGGCGATGCAGACGACAGCAGGGAAGATACCATGTTCTCACCCATTTCCCAGATCGACAGAATGGGATCTTATAACGGAAAGTTGTATATCGGAGCCTATCCCGGTGCAACATTATATGAATACGATCCCCGGCATGCATGGAAAACTGGTACTAATCCCAAACCACTATTAAGCGGATCACGACCCCCTTATTTTCAGGACCGTCCGAAAGCTATCGCCGGAGCATCTACGATTAACGGCAGCTATGTATTTATGGCCTCAACGGGTCAAACCGGCAAATCAAACGGTGGTGTGGCATGGTATAATATCGCCACTAAATCTTCGGGAATGGATTCGGTTCTTAATCAAAGCGCCATTTCGCTCGCAGTTTATGGCAGTCATTTATACGTTGGCACAAGTGTCCGCAGGGGCTATGCTACCTCGCCGGTTACATCATCGTCATCTGTGGTCGTTTACGATATCACGCCCATAGGTATTACTTATTCAGCCACTTTGACCTTGCCTGTTGCTGATTTAAAATCGGTCACCAAAATGCTTGTTGTGGATAAAAAGATATGGGGATTTGCAGACGGACATGTTTTTGTGTTAAATCCCTATACAAAGGCCTTTGAATCGTGCAAGCTAATGTTTCCAACAATAAGCTATGGAAAGGGTGGTACCTATCGGGATGCAGATATGTTTATTCTTCCACAGGATCCGGATCATGTTTATGGCACTATAGGGGGAAACCTGGTGAAGATATCAATATCAACACAAACTGCCGAGACGTTGATCGAAGGTGCTGATAAAGCCACTTTCGATTCATTTGGCAATATCTACTATAGCTTACCTGATAAAAGTCAGCTAGGAAGATATGTTGTCGCTAAAACCGATAAGCAGACATTCTGATCGATTTCTATTATCCGTATTGATAAATTGTTGCAGCCTATTAAATATTACATAATGAAAACCAGATACACCTCCATTACCTTATTATTAGTTGTATTCTTTATACAGGTTTATGCCCAGGAAACAAAGCAAATTGCTATTGAAACTAAGAATACCAGTTTACTGCTTACAGTAAATTCAACCGGAAAGATCTTCCAGTCTTACTTCGGTGAAAAGCTGAATGATCAGGATGGTTATAAACAGTTAAAACCTAGCCGGCATGAGGCTTATATTCCCTCAGGTATGGAGAATTTGTTTGAGCCTGCCATCAGGGTAATACATCATGATGGAAATCCCTCACTGGTATTAAAGTATACAGATCATAAAACTGAAAAGAAGGACAATATGGTAATTACTGAGATCCATTTAAAAGATCCTGTATATCCCGTAGAAGTGGTTTTATATTATACAGCATATTATAATGAGAATGTGATAACAACACGAACTGAAATCAAACATACTGAGAGTAAGCCGGTTGTGTTAACCAATTTTGCTTCTTCTATGCTTCATTTTGATGCTCCATCTTATTGGCTTACTCAGTTTCATGGCAACCACAATGCGGAAATGAAGATGCAGGAAAGTCAGTTAACCAGCGGCATTAAGATTATTGACAGCAAGTTAGGAGCCAGAGCAAATATGTATCAATCGCCGGTTTTCTTTTTGTCTCTGAATAAACCGTCAGATGAAAATACAGGTGAGTTAATAGCTGGCACGCTTGCGTGGACAGGTAACTTTCAGTTTCTTTTTGAGGTTGATGAACAAAATTCCCTGCGGTTAATCTCAG
>DASWTL010000071.1:0-21118 GCA_036402155.1 Sphingobacteriaceae bacterium
CATTGGTTACCCGCTTCAGCGTACATTCAGTCTTGGACTTAGTGCGAAGTTTTAATCTTAACTACAACGGATATGAAAAAAATAATATATGCATTTGCATGCCTGACGGGTTTAATCACGCTGGCATCATGTTCAAAAGAAACAATAGACGGTGAGCCTGTTCAATATACCGATGCCAAGATCATTTACGGTCAAAGTGTTAATATTTTGGAGGCAGTTAACCGGCTTTATGTATACGCTCCTGACGGACATAACAGGCTTGGAGGGGGCTCTATGGTTGCTTCAGCAACAGACGAAGCCGTTCATGCGGTGCGAGGTTCAGAAGCAGAACGCTGGGGTACAGGGTTATGGGGCACCACGGCAACTACCCTTCGCGATGATGACTTTGCCAGAACCTATGAAGGTATCCGTGCTACGCATGTTTACGAAGAGGAGATCCACAACAATATTATAGATGCGGTTATGTCTCAAACAGACCGGAATTATTTATTCGGACAGGCCTTATTTATTCGGGCGCTGCTGAATTTTGAGTTGCTGAAACGTTACGGTGGATATCCGATAGTTAAACGCGCGCTTAAAGTTGGAGACGATATGAACATTCCAAAAAGTTCGTACGATGAATGCGTAAAGTATATCTCAGACCTGTGTGATGAAGCTCAGGGTCTGCTCCGGGTATCATATCCTGCCGCGGGCGATTTTGGCCGTGCAACAAAAGGTTCAGCAATGGCGCTTAAAGCCAGGCTTTTACTTTATGCTGCCAGTCCACTTAATAATCCTAATAATGACATTGCAAAATGGCAGGCTGCTGCTGCCGCTGCCGATGCAGTGATAAAAAGTAATCAGTATAGCCTGTACACCGCTGGATCCGGTTATGATGCTTTCTTTAATACACTTGCAAATAACAAGGAGATTATATTTTCAAAAATTGAAACTAACAATAATACGCTGGAGCGCTTAAATGGTCCCGTAAGTGTTACGGACGGCCAGGGTGGAACTAATCCATCGCTGAATCTGGTAAATGCCTATGAGCGTATTGATGGAACTCCATTTGATTGGAACAATGCTACGCATGCAGCAAATCCTTTTGCCAATCGCGATCCGCGTTTTGCAAAGAGCATTCTGTTTAACGGCGCAACATGGATGGTAGGCGGAAGTACTCCTGTTATTGAAACGTTTGAAGGTGGTGAAGATAAAGTTGGAACCAGAGCAACCAGAACGGGTTTTTACTTAAGAAAATTCCTGAGTATCAATGCCCGGTGGAACGCTCCTACGGGTGTGGCAAATCACAGTTTCCCGATTTTAAGGTATGCTGAAGTATTGCTGAATTACGCTGAAGCAATGAACGAAGCAGTGGGCCCGGATAATCCCGGCACTTTTGGTATGACCGCCCGCCAGGCTATCACAATGATCAGGACCAGGGCAGGCTTAACAGCTAATCAATCAGTACCTGCTGCAAACGATCAGGCGAAAATGCGTGCAGCAATTCGTCATGAACGGAGAATAGAGCTGGCATTTGAAGAACACCGTCATCTAGACCTGAGAAGATGGAAGATAGCTGAAACGGTATTAAATCAGCCGGTACAAGGCCTGAAGATAGTCAGAAGCGGTACTAGTCCTAATTTTACATATACATATACCCCTGAAGTGGTAGAACAGCGTGTATTTCAGCCTAAAATGTATCTGTATCCTTTTCCGCAGACAGAGATCAGCAGGAATTCAAGTTTAATTCAAAATACAGGTTGGTAATTATTTAAACTTATCATGATGAAGAAATTTTTAATATTCATATTCTTTAGCTTGGTCCTCATGGACGCATTTGCACAAAATGTAAAGCTAAATGGTACTATAACAGATAAGGCAGGGGTAACCATCCCCGGGGCCAGTATTGTTGTTCAGGGTACCAAGATAGGAACCGCTACAGATATCAACGGAAACTATACGATTAATGTTCCCAATCCCAATGTTACCCTGGTTATCACTTCTGTAGGTTTCCTGCAGCAAACTGTGAAGGTGAATGGTCGCAGACAGGTGAACGTTACTATGACTGAAGATGCCAGATCACTGAGTGAGGTTGTGGTAGTAGGTTTCGGTACCCAGAAAAAAGAAAGTATGGTTGGCGCTATTGCCAATATGGATATGAAGGAGCTGAAAAAAGCAGCGCCTTCTAACCTGACCAATGCTATAGCAGGCCGGGTTCCCGGAATGGTGGTAAGAAGCATGGACGGTGCAATCGGTGGTACGCAAAACCGGTATAGTAACGGTGACCTGGATGATGCCAAGTTTTTTATACGGGGTAAAGCAACTACAAACGGTCAGCAACCTTTGGTACTTATAGACGGTATTGAGGGATCATTTTCGCGTATGAACCCTGAGGATATTGAGCAGTTCAGCGTGTTGAAAGACGCATCTGCAACGGCAGTTTACGGTGTGCGTGGCGCTAACGGGGTTATTCTGATCACTACAAAAAGAGGCGCTGTCGGTGCTCCAAAGATCAATGTCAGCAGCCAGGTCCGGATGCTAAAGCCTCTTAAGTTTCCAAAATTCCTGGGATCATTAGATTATGCTGAGCTATATAATGAGGCGCGTAAAAATATTGGACAGTCGCCTGTTTATACTCAGCAGGACCTGGACCATTACCGTAATGGTGATGCTCCTTTTACTCATCCGGACGTTGACTGGTATGATTTGTTGGTAAAGGATTTTGCAACTGAAAATCAGCATATAGCCAATGTGTCTGGTGGAACAGACAAAGTAAGATATTATGTTTCAGGAGAATATAATCAGGCCGGAGGTTTATTTGTTACCAGCAAGGAGTCGGAGTATGATTACCGCAGGTTTAACCTGCGTTCCAACCTGGATTTTACAATTACTCCTACCACTCAGTTTGATATTAAAGTAAACGCCCGTCTGAATGACTTGAATTATAGTGCAAAAGGCGAGAGTAGCGGGCAGCGTGTAAATGCTACCGCCTGGGGTGATATTGTGAACAGGCTTCCAAACACCAGCCCGTTATATAATCCCAACGGCACTTATGCTGCCGGTACAGGGGTAGTGGGGTGGAATTCGTTATCCGATCTGTATGATTCAGGATTTTTAACCCGTTTGCAGAATACTCTGGAATCAAACTTTGCTCTGACACAAAAACTTGACTTCTTAGCATCAGGACTTTATGCCCGGGGTAAATATGCCATGTCATTCAATTCAGGCTCTCAAAAATACGTATACAAGCAGCCTGATATCTGGAGATATGATCCGAGCGACGGCTCATATACATTACACCGTGCTGCCACTATACCTCAATACTTTAATACCTCTCCGTTCAATGATTTTGTACGGACACAGTATATGGAAGCCTCTTTGAATTATGATAAAACATTTGCAAAAGACCACAAGGTAACGGCTATGGGTGTATTCATCCAGAATACAGATGAAGGTCATACCGGGCTGCCACGATCTTTCCGCGGTGTATCCGGTCGTGTAACTTATGGGTTCAAAGACAAATATCTGGTTGAAGGAAATGTGGGTTATAATGGATCCGACCAGTTCAGTAAAGGTAAGCGGTATGCCGCTTTTCCTGCCGTGGCATTGGGATGGGTAGTTTCAGAAGAAGGGTTCATGAAGGACAATGTTAAGGTTATCGACTTTATGAAGATCAGAGGCTCTTATGGTGAGATAGGAAATGACCAGATCGGTGGTTTCAGTTACTTATACCGTTATGAGTTTGGTGCTCCTCCTGCGCCGGGTACCTCGAATACCAATCCAAGCTACTATAGTTTGGGCAGGTCTCCGGTTAGCCAGGTTGGCCTTGTTGAAGGAAAGCTTGGAAATGAAAACGTAACCTGGGAAGTTGCCAAAAAATCGAACATTGGTATGGAACTTAGGTTGTTTAAGAGCCACCTGACATTTACAGGAGATGTGTTCCAGGAAAAGCGGAGCAATATCCTGGCTATCAGGAATGACCTTCCGTTATATACGGGTTTACTGAGCAGCAAGCTTCCGGCATTAAATATCGGTAAAGTAACCAACCGTGGTTATGAAATGGAGTTAAGCTACAATGATACCTTCGGAGAGGTAGGTCTCACCGTTGGCGGTAACTATACCTTTGTTCGCAATAAAATTAACTATATAGCAGAAACTCCTAAGAAGTATGCATACCAGATGACAGCCGGGAATCCCATCGGTACCCCTTACGGCTATATCTGGACCGGAAAGTTCTATGATACTCCTGATCTGGCCAATCCGGATGTTCCCAAACCTGTTGGTTCAGTGATTGCAGGAGACCTGATGTTCCAGGATCTTAACGATGACGGCATTATAGATGCTGATGATCAGAAATACTTCGGTTATTCTGATATGCCTGAAAAGATTCTGGGAATGAACCTAAGCCTGACCTTTAAAGGTTTTGACTTTATGACCTTCTGGCAGGGTGCATCCAATGTCATGTTCAGGCCTTCCGGACCATTAAGCTTTGAGTTCGGTCCTAATGTTCAACCGTTCCACAAAGAAAGCCGTTGGGTTTATGACCCGTCACGCGGACTGGATACCCGTGCTACGGCTACATATCCGGCACTTCAGCCCGGAGGATCTTCCTATACACGTTTGTCGTCAACATTTAACCATTTAAATGCGGAGTATTTGAGGTTGAAAACTGCTGAGATCGGCTATACTTTTCCTAAGTCTTTCACCAGCAAAATACGTGTTTCTGATCTAAGGATATTTGTGAACGGAAATAACCTGTTGACTTTTGACCGTTTGGATAAATACCATATTGATCCTGAATATTTCAGTTCGAATGGTTCCTCAAATGGACAAGGCACTGGTGCCTATTCTCCGCAAAATAAATTTTATGCTGCCGGATTATATGTTACGTTCTAGATTGTTTAATATATAAACAGATTATATGAAAAAGATATTTTTAATAATAGCTATCGTTTCTGCTCTTTCCTCATCATGCAGTAAAGAAGGATCCGATCTGTTAGATCCCGCAACCACGGGATTAACTGAAGCAGATGTATTTGGAAGCCCGCAGTATAGCGAACGGTTTTTAATGGATATATACCGCCAGATCCTGCCGGTATTAGCTCATACCGATCATGCTGGTCCACGTTGGAGAAATCTGGCTAACCTTGAAACTGCTACTGATAACGGGACTAATATCCTGGCACCCAATGCCAACGTAAATGATTTTAACTCCGGCGCATGGACGCCAAGTTCAACCGGCATGTTCTGGTATCATGACTGGACTAACAGTAGTGCAGCTATTCGTGCCTGCCATCTTTTCCTGTCGCATATTGATAACGTGCCTGTCGATCCTCAGTATGATTTTACCGATGCGGTAAGAGCAATACGTAAAGGTGAGGCTAAGTTTCTTCTGGCATTTAATTATGCTGAGCTGGCAAAGCAGTTTGGTGGATTGCCTATAGTAACCAAAGTGATTTCACCAACTGATGCGGATATGTTAGTGCCAAGAAGCACGTTTGATGAAACAATCGCTCATATCGTGAAGTTATGCGACGAGGCCGCTGCCGCGCTGCCTGACTCATATGATGACGCACACCTTGGAAGGGCTACAAAAGGTGCTGCTCTGGCGCTAAAAGCCAGAATGCTATTGTATGCTGCGAGTCCGTTGTGGAATGATCCGGCTAATGCCAATGATACCCCATGGAGCGGTAAATATGATACTAAAAAGTGGGAAACTGCTGCTAAAGCTGCGAAGGATGTGATGGACTTGAAAGTATATAGTTTACATCCTGATATTTCCACCCTGTTTAACACACGTACAAATGATGAGATCATTTTCGCACGTATGCAGGAGCCGATGAGTTATCATAGCGCTACCCATATTCCATATACACTGTACAATGGAACAGGAGCTTATGGAGTAGGCGGAATTAACCAGGCAAGTTATAATTTGGTTAAAGAATATGAAGTGCTGAATGGCACTACAGCTTACTCGATAGATGACCCTGCCTCAGGGCATAATCTTCAGGATCCTTTTAAAAGGCGTGATCCCAGATTTTATCGCGACTTTATTTTTAATGGCGCTGTTGTTCTTGGTAAAACCGCTGAATTCGGTGATCCGGAGCCGGGACATAACAAATCAGGAAAACACAACATGGGTTACCTGAAAGAGTACCAGAATCGTAACACGTATATGTATAGCACCAAGTTTGCTGACTTTACACTGAACGTTACATGGGATGCCCGTTCAGCAGGTGGCGGTCCGCGTACTAACCAGAATTATCCATACCTGAGATATGCTGAGGTATTGCTTAATTATGCTGAAGCTATGAATGAAGCCTTTGGCCCGGATGTAGCCGGTCTGCCTGGAGGTATGACAGCCCGCGCAGCAGTTAATGAAATACGTAAAAGAACAGTGTATCCAAATAAGCCAGAGTACCAGGGCTTAACAGGTGGTATGCCTCCTATTGTTGGAGCCTTAACCAAAGACCAAATGCGCGCAAAGATCCGTCACGAGCGCCGTATAGAAATGGCGTTTGAAGAACACCGTTTCTGGGATGTCAGACGCTGGAAAGAAACTCCGGTAACTGAAATTAAAGCACAGCTGCCTATATACAAAAAAGACGGTACTATGGAGTATCAAATAAAAACCATAGATAACCGGTATTTTGATGAAAAAATGTACCGTATGCCAATTCCGCAGTCGGAGTTACTTGCCAATCCATTGTTGGTTCAAAACCCGGGATGGTAACTGTAATGGTCACAGTACATTTTATATAAGTTAAGTTAAGTATATTGTCGTGTAAGGGGTCGTTTATAAGAGATTATAAATGACCCCTTTACGATTGGCGTTTGCTTTAGTGAAGTTCAACTGTTTATTAATAGCGCTCAAGCCTGCAGCTTATAAAATTTAAAATCTCTTAATACGTATTTGTGCGGTAATTATGCTCGTTAATAGCGCATGTGTTTGCATATTTATTATGTAAATATCTGATTATTAACGATTTATTATTTATTTACCTTCTACTACCATCATAGTTTATAACTGTCTTATTAATATATGTTTCTTGAAATGTATATAATATTAATGGGCAAGCCCGAACCCAAAACAGAAGGCGTCATTTATAAACTAAAAAATGAAAACCAATTTCAAAACCACAGGAGTCATCACAGTTCTATCCGCGATCTGTATTTTTTGCAGGAATGCTTAATCCCTTTTTATTAAGCTTAATTATGTTATGTTTTTTCGCATGTAAAACAGAAACTTTGCAAGATAATCCCAACGGGTTATCTGGTAAGACCGTTGCAAGAACATCTGCCCAACCTTTGCCTGGCGGAAAGACAAACTTTTCTTTATGTATGGGTAGGTTTGCTTCTACCGGGGCCTGCTGGGTAAGAATGGTAAACTGGACATTCAATGCATCAGCGGGTACTGTAGCAGCAACATTTTGGCAATGGGATAGTACGGCCGAAAAGGGTAAGACGGGCTTCAATAGCCATACGTGTACCATGGATGGTGCCACAGCTACTTGCAGTACTTATACACCCACCGGTTGGATAGCTCCCGGGGGACAATATTATAGTATGACAGGAACCTACACTTATAATACTACAACTAAAGCCCTGGCTATTGCATGGTCTGGCGGAACCTCAGAGAACTGGACTGTGAGCAACCCCATTTCAAGTATTGCCCGTATAGCCTTCGTATCTTCAGGTGGTTCCGGATATGCTGTTACTCATGGAGCCGGTTATGGTAGCAATGCTTCGTGGAGTACCTATAAAACAATAGGACAGATCCCACGTGTTTTATATTCGGGAAAGCATGTACTCTACAATTTGAATACTACAGCTTCTCCTTCTGTGATATGGCAGCCAAGCAATGCTACTTCTGGTTACTGGGAAAGCGCAAGTCTCGATCTTAGCACCTCAACAACTCCATCAAGTCCAAGCCCAGCAAATGCCCTGCACTTTTATACTCCTGGAGGTAGTGGGTGTCAGGGAAGTTCCAAAGGCGGCAACGTTTATCACCTTGCAAGCAATAACAATGGCAGAAGCATGGTGTATAATCATTGGCGGGCTTGTCTTGGGGATTCGCAGGGTACCTGGCCTTGTTATAATGGCCAGCTTCATCCATATGCATTTCAACAAATTATTGATGATTCAGGCGTATTCAAAGGATTTGTGGGTATAGAGCAACAGGATCAGCCCGGATCGTCCGCTGGTTTTCAATATCAGCTGATAGATTATACATTAATACCTTAATCGTTATCTGTTGATGATCAGCGATTTTTCGATATTTAAATCAGGTATACATCGTTAACAAGTTTAATATTAAATATCAATATAACCCCGGGCATTGTTTCCGGGGTTTTTTATGACTCGACTTTTCAAGTGAGATATTATCATTACTTTACCAATACTATTAATAAATCAATTCCGTTTGCTGATTTTGATAAAAATCTTCATTATTTGCAGGTTCCTTACTATTACCATTTTAATGAAACAAAACGCTGTACTTTTTCTCCTGTGTTCATGTGCCCTGGTTATATCATGCGGACAAAATCCAACAGAAAGCGGAAAAACAAAGCCTTCTTTTAAAGATGTCATCGGTATTGAGTTCACTGAAGTCCGTAGGGCTTTTGACACAGGACTCTCATTTAATAAATATGGATTTCAATTGGAGCCTGAGTGGATAGTCAACTTTACCGCCGAAGATTCCATTAAAATTTTCAGTCCCAAAGAGGATCGTTTTATACATTATCCTATTTATTATGATCATGGCGCTGTGTTTAATTTTGCCAGGGAGTGGTTCCGTGTCATTAAAGTTAGCCGGGATAGTATGGTGTTTCAGTTATTACAGGTTCGTTCAAAAGTTGTTTCTAAAGAGATGTCAAACGTGTATATGACCTTTTATTCAGAGAACTATTTAAAAAACGTACTTCATGCTGATGCTGATAGCCTGAAACAACCTAACCGGAAGGATAGTTTATTTATACGATCCAGGGCCATGCTGGCAAACCAAAATCCTGATAGCATATTAGCAGCGCGCAATCCGGTTGTCCTTAGAAGCAAGGTGTCATTTATTCAGGCGCAAAAAGTAAAAAACTCACCTGATCTGATAAATGGAAGAAATAAATCTGATGAGTACCTTTTACCCGAGTATAATATTACTATTAACAAAGCGTATAAGGATTTCAACTACTCCATATCAGTAATAGTTGACCAAAATGGCAATATGCAATTCCGGCGATTTCTGAATGCTGTGATGCCGGAATTTGAAGAATCTAAAACGCGTATTGTAAAAGCACTAATTGAAGGTTATTTAAAACCTTATCTTGATATTAAACCCGGGAGTACATTAGGTTTTCCGCACTCTTCGTCGGTTAAATTAAACATGATTGGCAGAAAGGGATAACGGTGTAAAATATCTGTTTTTTCCTGCCCATTCATGGCTGGATCTGAGCAGTACCGGCAGATTGGTGTCTTAATTTCAATTCATATTTTTTAAAAGTTAGTAGATTCTTTTTAATTCAGCTATCAGCTACATGCTGTTTTCCTATTAAAGCTGGATGTTTTTATAAAAGGCACAGTCCTTGCTATTTATTAGATATGGGTAAAGTATCAATGATAACAGATGGGTTGGAGAATATAGGCTCATTACGAACGGGTGGACAAGGATCTGTTTACAAGTGCAGACGCATCGGCGAAATTTATTCTGCTGTTAAGCTTTTACCAACCCCTATATGTGCCGAAAATACCGATGATAAGAATTTCATAACCTTTCAAAATGAAGTATTGAAACTGAAAAAGGTTAATGAAGAGCCTAACCCTCATATTGTAAAGATCTTAAATTCAGGATTAACAGACAGTGGCGGTTTCCCATTTATAGAAATGGAATATATTGAGGGCCCCGACCTCGAAGAGCTGATAAAAGAGCCTAACGATAAGGTTTTTACGTTAAAAGAAATTATAAATGTTGCTGATCAGTTAGCCAATGCCCTTGCTCATTGCCATAGAGCAGGTGTAAAGCATGGCGATATTAAAAGCAATAATGTTAAGTATAACATCCATTCCGGAAATTACATATTGCTGGATTTTGGCCTGGCTGTGATGTCGGATGAACAGCGACGTACCAGCTTGCGCTATGCCGGAGCGATTGAATTCATGGCACCGGAACAGAGTGATGGTATTTTACGGTTCGAATCAGATGTGTATAGCTTCGGTATAATTCTCTACGAATTGCTTGCAGGACGTGTGCCCTTTCCTTTATTAGGAAGCAGTGAAACGGCCCGTAATAACGTTATGATTTCCCATTTAGAAGCGCCGGTTCCTGATGTCCGGCAACTTAGAAGGGAAAACCTTCCCGAAACCTGGCCGGATGATAAAAAACAACAGGAAATGCTGATTCCGGGATGGTTGCTGAGTGTTATTGCTAAATGTCTGCAGAAAAAACCCGAAGACAGATATAAAAGCGGGACTGATCTGTATGAAGACATTATGATGAACAGGACACTGGCCGGTATTGATAGCGCAGAAAATTTTAGTAATGCTGGTTTATTACAACATGAGAATGAAAAGTTGCACACTTTACTTATGGAACATAAGCAGACATTGAAGGACCATGATCTGCAACTATCTTCTGTAAGACAGATGCTTGCTTCAATTGATACAGATATAAATAATGTAAAGAATGAATCTGCTCCCGGCATGTATAATAACAAAGTACATATACCCAAAGCCGCCTTTGCTGCTATTCTCATTATACTGCTTTCGCTTTCAGCATTTACTGGATACTCCATATTCTCAAATAAGGATGTGAAAAGTTTTACCAATGTTTCTCCTAAGGATAGCGCACAGATAACTGATAGACAAGATCTGATTTATAATAAGAAAGGCTCAGATTCTGCTAAAGTTGTTTTAATAAATAATCCCGAAAATGTTGATAACGGTAAGGCTGAAGATGTTAATGAAGATAAAATTATCAAGAAACCGCTTATTGTTTCTGAGAGTAACGCATCCCCGGATGATAATAAAGTAAAAACTCGTAGAGAACTTAGAAAAGAGCAAAAACAGCGTGAGAAAGAAAAAGGAAAGAAGGGGAAGTTTATAGAGGTTAAATTTATTAAATAGCTGATTTCACGTTGCTTAACTGAGTTTATTTGGTTTTATTTTATCATTTACTACTCCATTTATACTTTCTTGCCACGAAAAGTAAATAAGTCTGTATCTTGTTACTCTTTTTTGTAATATTGATAGTTGCCGTAAGGGCTATATGGGAAAACTTTTACTGTTATTTTTTATAACTTTTGCGGCTGCAGTATATGGTGATGACATTCCTGGAAATCCCGGTAGTGGAAAAAAATTCAAATTGCCTCCCGGGATATCCCAAAAGGATTATACCCCCAATACATTAATTGTTAAGTTTAAAGCAGGTGCTTCAAACGCTGCCAAAACTAAAGTATCCAATAAACCTCTGCCATCCCTTAAATCAGCGTCTGTAACAACTTTTAAAAAAATGTTTCAGAATTCCCCGGCAAGGGCCACTGTTTTTTCTTCAGGTTATAATAAAATTGATGTTGGTTTGGATCGAATTTACGAGATAACCTATTCGGGAAAGACAGATATTGATAAGGTAATCAATGAGTTATTGCAGGATTCAACAATTGAATATGCAGAGCCCCGGTATATTTATCGCAGATCTTTTACGCCCAGTGACCCCCGTATAATTTCTCAAAATTATTTAAATGTAATTCAGGCGCCGCAGGCATGGAATATAATAAATAACTCATCAGCTGTACTTATTGGAATTGTCGACTCAGGTTCTGAATTGAATCATGAAGATCTTGCTGCAAATATTTACCGCAATACAGCTGACCCCATAAATGGATTTGACGATGATAAGGATGGTTACGTTGATAATTATTGGGGCTGGGACTTTGTTGGAAACACTTCCTCAAATATAGTTGAAGATAACGATCCTAACGTTAAAAGTGATGCTGCTGATCATGGTGTACATGTAAGTGGTATTGCTTCTGCGGTTACTAATAATAATGTGGGAGTTGCAAGTGTAGCCTTTAATGCAAAGCTTCTGATTGTAAAAACCGGGGCAGATGACGATGGCACTTCAATTCATAGGGGGTATGAGGGCATAAAATATGCTGTTGATAAGGGGGCGTTAGTTATTAATTGCTCATGGGGAAGTGTGGCAGGAGGAGCTTATGGCGCCGATATTGTGAATTATGCAATAAGCAGAGGATGTTTAATAGTTGCTGCTGCCGGAAATGCAAACACAGATCAGCCTGAGTACCCCGCAGGATATCCGGGTGTTATGTCCGTAGTAAATGTGACAGATTCTGATATTCGAAGCGGAAGTTCTAATTATGGATATTCAGTAGATATTGCGGCTCCGGGAACAGGGATCGTTAGTACGGTAAGAAATAATCAATATACATTCTATTCAGGAACGTCGATGTCTACGCCTATTGTATCAAGCGCAGCCGCTCTGGTAAAAAGCAGATTCCCTTCTTTTACCATGCAGCAGGTTGGCGAACAAATTCGCGCTACAGCTGATTTTATTGATGATAAGAATACAGGGTATGAAGGTCAGCTGGGTAAAGGAAGATTAAATGTTTTTAGAGCGATAACTGAATTAGTTCCGTCCATACGTAACCAGAAACTTACTGTGGTTGATAAGGCTAATGGTGCAATACCGGCAGGGGACACTATAAAGATTTTTTTTGATCTGAAAAATTTCCTTTCCCCGGCATCTGGTGTTACGGTTTCATTAACCAGCACAAATACTTTTGTTCGTATTCTCACTCCACCATTAAATGTTGGCGCATTTGGTACCAACGAGACGAAGCCCATGACAGGCCCTTTTTTAGTTGTAATAGACAAATTAATACCGGACAATTTGCCTGTTGAGTTTCGTTTAGATTATGCGTCAACTGCTAATTCATATCGGGATTTTGAGATTTTTATTCTGAATGCAGCCCGCGATTATCTGGATGTGACTGTTAACCAGGTATCCACTACAATGACCAGTGTAGGTAGAATTGGATTCAGTAAGGCAGAGGGTGTAGATGGTCTTGGATTTTTATATAAGGGTGAATCATTGTTGTATGAAGCATCTTTGATGATCGGTAATTCTCCCACAAGGGTTTCTAATAATACCAGAAGTGTCGGCGGAAACTCAGATGAGCATTTTGTGAAAAAAGTTAGGGCAACACCTGTAAATGGTAGTACAGCAGCATTTGATGCAAGGGCTGAATTTGATGATTCGGGAAGCCCTGAACCTTTGAATATTTACATCAATCATCGTGTACTTGCATATTCATCTTCTCCCGATGATAAATATGTTATTGCTGAATATGTAATTAAAAACGAAAATGAAAATGATCTCAAGAATGTTTATGTGGGATTGTTTACCGACTGGGATGTTGATGATGATGGTAAGGATGTGACCAAATATGATGCGGCAAACCGGTTAGGATATGTTTTTGCAAAGGCAGGAAATAAACCCTATGCAGGTGTTAAACTGCTTAGTAAACTTGCAGAGCCGGCATATTATCCGCTGTCTTACCAGGTGCAGGGTAATCCGTTGCAATCAGGAGGCTTTACTATTGAAGAAATGTATGAGACCTTGTCCGGCGGAATAAGATCTATGGGTCTTGGTGAAAACAGCGCTAATGGATATGATGTCATGTTTGTAATTGGAGCGGGACCTTTTACCATTAAAGCAGGGCATACCATTACCGTTGCTTTTGCATTAATAGGGGGTGATAATTTAAGTGATCTGACAAACAGTGCTGTGGCTGCTCAGTCTAAGTACGATGCGTTGCTGTACAAACCACCATTACCTTCAATTTCTGACGATCTGATCCTGAAACAAAATTACCCAAACCCGGTAACCAGTTTTACTACTATTGAATATAATATTCCCACAAGCGGTTATGCAAACCTATCGGTTTATAACATTCTTGGTCAGCGTGTTAAAAACGTGTTGAGCCAAAATGTAAACAGCGGATATTACACTACTCAGGTAGATCTTTCTGACCTGCCCGGGGGCGTATATTTTTATAAACTACGGTTTGGGAATGGTGAACGCACTCTGAAATTAAATATCGAAAGGTAATTCAAAAAGAGGTGTTGAAACATACTCTGCAGCGGGGCTCATAACTTTCCTTTTCGCCTAAAAGTACTTTACTTTCATCATTTGTTGTTCTGTACGAATAACTCGCAGGAGATCCGCATTGTACACACACGGCATGTACCTTGGTGATATCTTCAGCAATGGCCATAAGTGCCGGCATGGGGCCAAAGGGTCTGCCCTGAAAATCCATATCAAGCCCGGCAACAATTACCCGGATGCCTTTTAATGCCAGTTTATTGCAAACCTCAGGTAGTTCCTCATCAAAAAATTGTGCCTCATCAATACCAACTACCTCTGTATTTGATCCAAGAAGCAGGATAGAGGATGCGCTTTCAACCGGAGTTGATTGAATAGAGTTAAGATCGTGGGAAACAACTGCTGTTTCGTGGTAACGGGTATCGGTTTGAGGTTTAAAGATCTCTACGTTCATCCTTGCTATCTGTGCCCTTTTTAATCGCCGGATGAGTTCTTCGGTTTTACCGGAAAACATGGATCCGCATATAACCTCTATGCTCCCTCCAAAGTTATTTCGCCTTTTAAAGTTTTGTTCGCTGAACAACATCGTAGTATCCTTATCTCTTAAAGCGAATATCAGTATTTATGATTAATAATTCAATGTCGGTGCTCCCGGATATTTATCATTATCCGGAGAATCTGCCAGAGGTTCCAGTTCCTATAACTTATAAATGGGTTTACCGGCTTGATAATATTTGAGATTAAGCGTGTGTGATATACTATAGTCATTATCTTTGCTGAGCTGTTGAAAGACGTTTATATTTTAATTTGATATGGAAAAGAAAGATATTTTTAGAAAAGTAGGGATGATAATGGGTGAGTTAAATGAACAATACCAATATTTATCTGAGAGACCTGAAAATTTAAATGATCTGGAGCTGGAACTATTCCTGGCTAATTCCAATTTTCTGACAGACCATATTGAAATTCTAAGAAAAATGAATGGCGCCCTCGCTTCGTCAGTTCCTGTGCAGGAACCTCTCCCTATTGAAAAACCATTCGAAAATAACACAGGTGATGATCATGTGAATAACAGTGATAAAAAGATGGAAGTAGAGCCTGAAGAGCCAACACATGGGTATACCGATGACGAGGTTCAGCAGGTTGAAGAAGTTGTGTCAGAACCGGAGCCCAGGAAAGAAGAAGTTAAGCCTGAAGCCATAGGTGATCACGGGAGTGAAGAGAATAAAGCTGAATCACAGGTGCTGGCTGATGCCGGACATATTCAGGAGGTTGCTGGTAAACAACCGGTTGATGAGGTGATAAATCCTGCTGAAGAGATAATAAAAGAAGTAGTCATCCCTGAAAAAACAATAACCGTTGAAGAGCCGGTTTCAAAACCAACAATTAATGAAATTATCTCGGCTTCTAAAGTAAGTTCGGAAACTGTAGCAAAGCAGTTTACTAACCAGCCTGTAGGTGATCTTAAATCAATTATTAACCTGAATGATAAGTTGCTTTTTATAAAAGATCTGTTTAACGGGTACAGCCTTGCCTATAGTGAAGCTATTGAATTGCTAAACAGGTTTGACAGCCTTGAAGCTGCAGATAATTTTTTAAAAGCTAATTATGCTTCAAAAAATAACTGGAACGAAAAGCAGTCAACGGTAGAAAAGTTCTATGATGTTTTGAACCGCCGTTTTGTTAAATAATCCCCATTCGGTTAGAATCGAATTTTAACAAAATAAATAACAGAATGGTAAAGCTCCATAGCGATGAGCCCCCATAACTGATATATGGTAGAGGAATCCCGATTACGGGCACTATTCCGATGGTCATGCCAATATTGATAAAAAAGTGAAAGAAGAGTATGGAGGCCACGCCATAGCCATATATGCGTGAGAACGAAGATCGCTGTCGTTCTGCAATATTTACAATTCGTAAAAGTAGAAACAAATAAAGTCCAATAACCACCGTACTGCCCACAAATCCCCATTCTTCGCCAACGGTACAAAAAATAAAGTCAGTACTTTGTTCCGGTACAAAGTTGTACTTTGTCTGAGTCCCTTCAAGGTAACCTTTACCCCAAAGTCTGCCGGAGCCAATTGCTATTTTAGACTGGTTTACATTATACCCCTGACCTCGCGGATCATTTACTTTTCCCAGCAAAACATCTATTCGATTTCGCTGATGCTCCTGCAGGATGTTATTGTAAGCAAAGTCAACAGAGAATATAAAAACAACAGAAATAATAAAGCCGACTATAACAGTGGTAATAAAAGTAGCGCTTTTGCGTGAATAATAAATCAGCAACCCGGCGGTAAGTATCAGTATGCTGACCAGGTACAACTTACTAATCAGTAAGGTGAGAACAAACAGTAAAATAAGCAGTGCGCCTATTACCAGTACATAACCTGATAGCCCTTCGCGGTAAAGAACAAACACTAATGAAAAGAATGTCAGCGCCGAGCCTGTATCAGGCTGCAGCATAATTAATGCAAGTGGAATAAATAGTATAATGCCACAAACAACTAAAGTTCTGATATCCTGAACCTTTGCATTTGAGGCGCTTAGGTATTTGGCAAGCACTAAACAGGTAGCAAATTTGGCAAATTCGGATGGTTGAAGCCGGAAGCTTCCGATAGGTATCCAGGCCTGGTTACCTCCAACATTTCTTCCTACAATTAGAACTGCTATAAGTAATAAGATAGTAATAATGTAAAATACGGGAGACAGGGACGTAAAAAATTTACTATCAAGCAGTAATATTACTACACCTAAAATCAGTGCTGATATAATAAATATGAACTGCTTACCATAATTGGTACTCAGATCATAGATATTGGGGTTCTCCGGATCAAAAACAGCGGCATGAATATTAAACCACCCGATAATGCATAAAGCCAGGTAAATCCCGATGGTAACCAGATCCACATTAAAAAGAAAGCTGCGTTGATTAGTCATTTCGTATTACCGCTTTTGTATTATTAACTGGTTGAACAGGTTTTTCTGGTTTAGGCTTTGATGAAGTGTCGCTTGATTTGGTATCGCTTTTCTTTATTTTTATTTTTTCCTTCGGCTTTTCTTCAAATGGCAGGAGGTTTGAATTTATGATAAAATCAACCTCTGCTTTGGGTTTGCTTATCGAATCAGTGAGGTATTTTTCAACAATAAAACTTGCAATAGGCGCTGCCCATGAAGATCCGTAGCCCGCATTTTCAACAACTACTGCAATTGCAATTTTCGGGTTTACTCTGGGAGCAAATGCAACAAACACGGAGTGGTTCTTACCATGCGGGTTTTGAACAGTTCCTGTTTTACCCACTAAGGTAATATTTGGAATGCGGGCATAATATGCAGTTCCGCTTTCAACAACCTGTTGCATGCCATCAATTACGGGTTCAAAATGTCTCGGATCAATTCCAACATCATGTTTAACGGTAAATTCCGGTTTTACTATTTTTTTATTTCCGATGGCCTTAATTAAATGGGGGGTGTAATAAAATCCGCGGTTTGCAATGATACATTCCATATTTGCCATTTGCAGGGGGGTGGTAAGCAGTTCACCCTGGCCGATTGCCAATGAAATGATGCTGCTGCTTCTCCACCGGTTCTTACCAAATACTTTATCGTAGTGTTCATCAGTAGGTACCAGACCCCTGCTTTCAGCAGGTAAGTCTATATTTAACGGGCTTCCCAGACCAAACTTCATCACCTGGTCGCGCCAGGCATTAAATGCCGGACGAATATTCCTGGGTCCATTTACGGTAATAAGTTTATCAAAAATGTAACAGAAATAGGTATTGCAGGACATTTTAATGGCTTTCGCCAGATCTGTTGTCCCATCAACGTGTTCACAACGAACCCAATGATTGCCTGCCCTGTATCCGCCAGGACAATAAAATGTAGTTTTCGGATCAATTAACCCCTGTTGCAGTGCGATCAGGCCATCAATAGGTTTAAAAGAAGAGCCTGGGGAATACCTGGCCTGAATAGGGCGGATCAGAAATGGCTTGTATGGATCCTGGTATAATTTGGCTACATTATTACCACGTTCCCGTCCTACCAATAAGTTAGGGTCATACGAGGGTGAACTTACAAAAGCAAGTATTTCTCCGGTCGAAGGCTCAATAGCAACAATACTGCCCACTTTATTTTTCATTAACTGTTCACCCAGTTTTTGAATGCGTATATCTAATGAAGAGATCAGCCTTTCACCTGACACGGCAATGGTATCATATGCTCCATCCGCAAAATGCCCCTTTGGCCGGTTAAATGCATCAACCATCACGTTCTGAACGCCACGCTGTCCTCTTAAAAGTTCTTCATATGCTTTTTCAACTCCGGATATACCGATATAATCCCCGGGTCTGTAAAACCCGCCTGACTGTTCAATGATCTTGTCATTTACTTCACCGATATAGCCAAGAAACTGTCCGGCAATACTGTCGGGGTAATGACGGACGGTTCGGTTTTGTACAAAGAATCCCGAAAAATCATACAGCTTTTCCTGGAGACGCGCATATGTAGTAGCAGAAAGTTGCTTTTCAAAAATACTTGCGCGGTAAGGAGAGTAATTTTTTGCTTTTTTAAATTTTTTGTCAAATGCTTCTTTTTCCAGATCCAGAAGCCGGCAGAGTTCCAGCGTGTCAAAAGGCTTGACTTCCCGCGGGATGACCATTAAATCATATACAGGTTCATTTTGAACAAGAATTTTATTGTTGCGATCAAGAATAATACCACGTGCAGGGTAAACAATTACTTTTCGAAGTACATTATTCTCAGCTGATAAATAATATTTATCATTTAATACCTGGATGTAAAACAACCGTATGAGCAACAATAAAGCAACCGCAATAAAAATTGCCTGAATCACAAATTTTCTGGCAAAAAAACTATTCATTATCGTACCTTCTTTCGGAAGAATATAAATTCAGCAACTAATATCAGGAATATGGTAAAAGCAGAACTTAAAAATACTCTTAATAGTATGTATGGTACATCAGAAAATCGAAAAACTTCAAAAGAAATGAGAACAAGATGATGGAAAAATGTCAGGATGGCGGCATAGAATATAAACCAGCGAAATCCCATTAATCCAAGTCGTGGTTCCGGCTCATTATCAAACCCCTGTTTTTGTACGGTAACTGATATATACAGTATTCGAACCAACGCCAGAACTGTACATGCCGCCGCATTTAGTCCAAGAGTATCATAAAAAACATCAATTGTTAAACCCAAAATAAATGACAGTGTGAAAAGAAGAAAATTGGGGGTTTCAAAAGGTAACAACAGAATAAAGAGTATATATAAGTGAGGTGTAGCCAGATTATAATATCCGGTATTTTTCAGAAAAAAAACCTGTATAAGTACAAGAAGCACAAACCGGAGTAAATTGATAATAATACTAATCCCCATCTACTGTAATGCTTTAATTGTTTCTTTTGATTCTAATGTATCCTGTTCGGCCGCATATAAATTTGTTACAACATAAACATACTGAAGAGAAGAAAAATCCGTAGATAACTTCACATCTATATTCAGAAAACTATTACCGCCATCCTGATCTATACTTTCTACCTTTCCAATATCAATTCCTGCTGGGAACAAGGAATATCCTGAAGTTACCACTTTACTTCCGGGCTTTAAAACAACATGGCTGGGTACATCCTTAAGGCGGGCTCTGGCTGGGTTGTAATTTCCATCACCCCACACCAAAGATCCTATATTGCCGTCAACAGAGGCGCTAATTCGTGTTTGACTGTGTAATAATGATTGTATACGTGCAAAGTTTTCTGAAACATCCCGTACAATACCCACAATTCCTGCTGGTCCGGTAACCCCCATGCCACGTTTAACACCATGTTTCAACCCCCTGTTAATTGTGAGATAATTATTCTGTCTGTTGGTCGAATTATTTACAACCTTGGCTACAATGTACCTGTATTGTTGATGGTAAATAGTGTCATTTACAGATCCTACATTTAGAGAATCATTAAAAAAGGATGATTTTAGCTGGTTTCTAAGCCGGGCATTCTCCTGTGCCAGGCTATCATTCGTGGCTCCTAATTTAAGGTAACTTTTAAACTGATCTACGGATTGATAAGCTTCGCCAACAATTTTATTGGAAGAGTTCCAGGCGCTTGCCCTCTGGTAAGCATTATGGGTTACCAGCAGAACAATTGAAATGGTAAAGAAAATGACAAAAAAGAAAAATGCGTTGTACTTACTGATAAATATCCAGAGGTTACGCATTGAGTTATAAGTTTTGAGTTATAAGTTTTGAGTTTGGACGAGCGTGCTCTAAACTCACTACTCCAAACTCTGAACTGATCTATTGCATTAAAAATTTAAATCCACCAATATTTTTCAATGCTATTCCGGTACCACGAACAACTGCACGAAGCGGATCTTCTGCAACATGAACAGGAAGTTTGGTTTTAGCTGCAATCCGTTTGTCTAACCCGCGCAGTAAGGCGCCGCCGCCGGTCAGATAAATACCTGTCTGATAAATATCGGCAGAAAGCTCCGGTGGGGTGATCTCAAGTGCTTTTAAAATAGCTTCCTCGATCTTGGATATTGATTTGTCCAGACAATGAGCAATTTCTGTGTACGAAACAGTGATCTGTTTTGGTACACCTGTCATCAGATCACGGCCTTGTACTGCAAAATCTGTAGGTGGTTCTGAAAGCTCAGGTAAGGCGGAGCCAACTTCAATTTTAATCTTTTCAGCTGTACGCTCACCGATCATGATATTATGCTGACGACGAATGTATTGAACAATATCACTATCGAAGTTATCGCCTGCCACGCGGATAGATTGATCGCAAACAATCCCGGAAAGGGCAATAACAGCAATTTCTGTTGTTCCGCCACCAATATCTATGATCATATTACCCATGGGCTCCTCTACATCAATTCCAATACCCACTGCTGCTGCCATCGGTTCATGAATAAGATATACTTCTTTAGCTCCGGCAATTTCGGCTGAATCACGTACAGCACGTTTTTCTACCTCCGTAATCCCTGAAGGAATACATATTACCATTC
>DASWTL010000072.1:0-3995 GCA_036402155.1 Sphingobacteriaceae bacterium
GATAAAGCAGGTGGTGTAAGTGTGATTACGTTTATCGCGCCACCTATCGCTTCGGCGCCATACATGGATGAAGCCGGTCCGCGGATAACTTCAATTTGCTTTGCAGAAACCATATTCATCTCAAGTAAAGCATTATGATTATATAAACCGGTTGTGCGTACGGGTATTCCATCTTCCAGGTACAGATATAAACTTTTTGTAGACATGGGCTGCCGGATACTCATTTGATGCTGTTCATTCCCCAGGTTAACCATAAAAACACCGCTGGTTTTATTCAATACCTGATCAAGAGAAATTGGCTTTGTATCCTGCAACATTTGCGTGTTTACAGTACTTATAGCCACAGGAGCCTCTCGCCTGCTTTGCGATGTACGGCCAGCTGTAACCACAATTTCTTTAAGTTTTTGCACATCCTGCTCCAATTCAATCACTTGGGATCCAGTATTAACAGGAAAAACACGTGATTTAAACCCTGCACAGGTAATTGTCAGTGTATCAATATCTACAGTTATAATGGTGCACTTACCTAACTCATTCGTTTTATGGGTAACGTTTTTAGAAGTTTTCACCGTTGCCCCGGATATTGGCTCCTGGGTAAGTTTATCTATTATTTTAAATCCATGCTCAGTAGTCTGACCATAAGAATAAGTTATGAAAACGCATAGCGCTGCCATAAGAACAATTGGTACTCTCATTCGAATACTTTTCGATAGTTAATAATTATATAGAAGTTATTTATCAGTGGTATGTTAGCATAAGAAGATCCACCAGGTTATCCTGTGATACTATTCTTATGAACTAAATCTTACTGAATGGCAGTCGGTTTCAATGATTAGTGAAACCGAATTAAGTGGGTCAGACCAGGCCCGGAGGACGGAAGGTTTCTGCCGGCCATCCTTTTATATAAGTATTGTTATTCTCAGGGATCTGAAACAGGTTGGAATACGGGGTATAAAAAACAACTATATTAACCTGATTATAAAACAGTTGCGGAAACTGAACTTCTTTAATCTGGTTTTTTGTCGCTTCTTTTTGTTCAGAAGCTTTTTTCTGCATTTTCTTCAGGTAACATTTGCCATAACATTGTAGCTTTGGCTTTGCCCTGTTTTCGCATAACTTTTCTTTAATATAATCTTCATTAAGCTTAAAGCCGGCATCTACCAGTAACATTTCAAAGCTTGCGCTCTGCAATGAAATGATAAGAAGAATGGCTAAAAGCTTATTGAACATTTTGCGGTTAAAATTTACATTATGAATTTACCGGTTCTCCAATTTTAATCAGATGCAATTTTGCCTCAGCTTCCTGTAGTTGTTCTTTCATTTTCTCCAGATAAGCATCAGTTTGATTATTGATCTGTGGGATTAAATTTTTATAATATTCAATGCCATTGTGTAGTTGATCCTTAAACTTCAAAAGATATTTCTCCTTTTTATCGCTCAGATCCTTTAAATGGTTATTAAAATCTTTCTTTAGATAATCGATATACAGATGAAGCTCATTAATAAACATATTTGGCCGCTGAATATCATTTAATAAATTCAGTTTGCCATAAATATGCTTCACCATATCATCCAAAGAAAATACGCCCGAAAAATAAGCAACATTTGGCCCCGGACAAATTAATACTGCTTTATTTTCTCTTGGTTTGAGTATATCATTTTTCTGATATACTGCTGATGCAAGGCCTTCGCAAAGACAAGCTTTCTCTGTTATCTCATCAAATTTAGCTTTATATTCTTCTTGCGGAAGGTTATACGTTTCTAATTGCTTTATCTTTAAACTCTGATATTCGCGGGATGCAGTACAGATGGGTTTGGTTGTGAACTCCGTGTTAGAAACCAGGTATTTCTTTTTACAGGGGCTGCCGGGACGTCCGTTAGCAATCCGTTCCAGACGCTGCTTCTCAGCTGAACTGCCTCTGAAATTATTAAACGGAATGCCTAAAGGTGAAGAGCCGCTAATATAAAAATCATCTTTAGTCGCTTCTACCAGGCTTTTCAGCGTTTCATCATCAACATTGGTAACCTCAGGAACCAGTAAAAAAGGACTTCCCCAGCCTGTTCCATCCATTTGATAGTAATTTAAAAGAAAACTGTTCTCTTCTGTTGTTCCAATTCCACCCTGTACGCTCATTCGCATTTCAGGACAAGCAGCCTGGGGAATTCCCTTTGCTTGTAACCCGGATTGATACAAACCGTAAAGTTCCTGGATCATTTCCTCTCTCTTCTGTTTAAACTCTTCCAGAATCGGGCCTAATAAATAGCCTTCTGTAGCAAATGCATGCCCACCACAGTTTAACCCGGATTCGATCCGAAACTCAGAAACCCATAGACCCTTTTTTGCCAAAAACTTAGCCTGAATAAAAGCTGACCGGAAATCACTCACTTTTAAGATGATCTTTTTCTCAATCTTGTCTTCTTTATTTGGCATAAAGCACGAAAAAGTCTCCAGGTAACCGTAAAGCCGAGGATTCATTCCTGCCGACAATACTACGGAAGATGTGAGATCGCTTTGCGCAAAGCCCCTTAGCGATGCCAGTGCATCGCTGTATTCATCAGATAATGGCTGATCATCTTCAGCAAAATTAGTCTTATCTACTTTTGCCATAATGTTCACATCGATCTGACCGCAGATCATTTCGCTCCTTAATTCTTCCTGCAATTTGGTTTTAAGTGATTCATCATTGCATTGAAGCATTTTATAATACTTTATTTTCAATGGCGATGATTCAGGCAGCAGCTCAAAGTATCGTATAATATCATTGCCTGGTTCAAATGGTAAGGCTTTGAGTAATTCAAATTCCTTATTTATAATTTTATGAATCAGGTTTAGATAGGCGGCTATGCGTTTTGCCCGGCTATCATGTTCTTTCAGATCGATAGGTATAAAAGTTTCCTTAATCTTGTCAGTATAAAGCTTACGCATTCTTTCTATAAGCATGTCGTCAACTATAGAAGCTACTGAAGAAATACCATATTTTGCAACTTTTACTGGTGTATCAACAGAAAAACCTAGTCCAAGAACAGGGATGTGAAATGTGTGGCTCATATTGATTAAATGTGTGTATATGTTATAATATTCATTAATTATTAAAAGATGCAGCTATTTATAAGTCCTTTCTCTTAAAAACCCGGAGAGCAAAGAGCATGGGAAGTGTTATCCAAAAAAGCTGCATAACTATTGAGAAAACGATACCTGCACCGCTACCAAAAAATTGACGGTACAATGCACCAGTATATCCCATTAATGCCGAGATATCAAGCTGTAATAAAATCAAAATGCGGGCAAGATCTATAGGGTTCAGAGCAGTAATGGCTATCATAGCTTTTTCAAGCGGATAGTCACTAAACGAAAACAGGAACAAGAGTACGAGTCCGTCAAAAATGATGGAACAGTAAAACCAGATCATCAGCGCTAAACCAATCCCTTTTGCTTTATCCCGGGTAATTGTTGAAGCTAGAAATGCCAGAGAAATAAAACTTAATGTGAGTAAGCTTCCTGCTGCCATCATGGTTAAACCTGTTGCAGAAAATGCAAATATGGATACAGGTAAACAGATACCGATAATAAAGGCACCCAAAATGGAGCTGCTTATCCCAAGAAATTTCCCCATTAAAATATGTTTACGGCTTATTGGTTGTGATACCAATAGTTCAGTAAACTCATAAGCGTTGAAATAATAAGTAGTAGCATAAACAACACTTACCAGTGGCACTGTAATCATCACAACAGTGGTTATACTTACCAACCCTTTGGTAACATCCGCATCAGCCATGAAAATGCTGGTACTTATTACTGCCAGTAATAATGTATAAGCAATTAATACCTTGCTTCTTATGATATCTAATATTATATATTTAGCTATTTTAAACATGATGATTACACTAATACTTTGGTTAATACTCTGCCTAATTTGTGCTCGCCGGTTTCGGTTTTCAATTCTCGTAATGACCTGTAAAACTTAACCTTACCTTCAAACAGATACATTACCATA
>DASWTL010000073.1:0-7433 GCA_036402155.1 Sphingobacteriaceae bacterium
CTATCATGATCCTGGTCATTGTGAATATGAATTTATTAGTGAACCTTGAATTAGTAAAGTGACCGGTTTCTATGTTTGATTTCTAATTGATAATCAATATGATATGAAGTATTCTGCTGAAACAATGATGTCGTTTTACCAAAAAATTGGACGTGTTTTTTATCTTGTTGCTGCGGCAGATAAAGTTGTTCACCAGGAAGAAATATCCGCCCTGAGAAAAATTGTAGAATCCAGCTGGCTTTCATTTGATTCCACCTTTGATGAGTTCGGGTCGGATGCTGCCTATCAGATAGAAATAGTATTTGATTGGCTTAAGGATAATAATCGGAATGTTAACCAGGCAATTCCGGCTTTGAAGGAGTTTAAAAACCGGCACCCGGGGATGTTTACAAAGCCGGTTGTTGATCTGATCATTAAAACTGCAGAGATAATTTCGTCTTCCTTTTCTGGAAGTGACGAAAATGAATCTCATGTAATTGATCAATTAAAAAAGGCTTTAGCTATGTAATATCATGAACAAAATTCTTGTTACAACGGATTTTTCGAAAAATTCTAAAGCAGGAATGCGGTTCGCTATTCAACTGGCGACACAACATAAATTCAGGTTAACGTTTTTCCATTCCTTCCACATCGAAAAAACTCCTCCCCGTGGCGAACCGGTGTTTGAATCCTATCAGAAAAGTGAATTTACATCGATAAAAACCAGGCTTTGTCATTTTGTAGAGGCGGTTTATAAAAGTATTGGCATTGTTCCTGAAAATATGGAATGTGTTGTTAAAAGTTCCTCGCTCACAGATATTAATATTATGAATTATGCTGTTCAGAATGAATTTAGCTTCATTTGTATCAGCAGGAGCGGAGAAGGGAAACAAACCAGGGGTTTCGGACCTAATACCTTTAATCTGGTTACAAAATCAGAAGTGCCGGTTATAGCGGTTCCGGATAGCTACCGTAGAAGCAAAATAACCAGTATTCTTTATGCGTCTGATCTGTTTAACCTTGAAAATGAGGTGAAGAAAGTTGTAGACTTTGCCAGGCCTTTAAAATCTAAAATAGAACTGCTGCACTTTAATGTTCCTTCAGACCATGCCAGTGATTTAAAGCTTTTGGAAAAGACAATCAATCAGTTTTCCAGTTATCGTATAAATTTTCATATGGAGAATCTGGATATTACTGAAACATTTATCACTAACCTTCAAAGAGCAATAAAAAAATCCAAACCTTCGATGATGATTATGTTCAGACACCAGAACCGGAATTTCTTTGAGCGTTTATTTATGCCAGGGCGGGCTTCCAGATATTTATTTCAGGCTGAAATACCATTGCTGGTTTTCAAGAATGTATAATCAGTATTTAATGTGATTCAGGGATATTCCGGTTGCCTCTTTTTCAAAAACCAGAGTTTGAGGGTTAATTCCTATGGTTGTAAGCATCTGCATCATATCCTCAACGAAGTCCCGTGTTCCGCAAACATAAAAATGCTGGTTGAAATTTTTAATGGTTTCTTTCAGGTAACGCATATCTATCCGATTTTCACGAAAACCAATGATGTTTTGCCGGGTAAAAACCTGGTGGAAATTTGTGCCGAGTAACGCAGTAAGTTCGTTATCCAGGAAGGAGTCGGATTTCATTTTATTGGAGAAAATAAGAGTATCTCCATGTATCTGATTATCATCCTTTAATTGTCTCAGAATGGAAATGAACGGTGTTATGCCAGATCCGCCGGCAATAAAAACGCCGTCGCCTTTATACTGTATGGTACCCCAGGGATCGCTGATAATGAGCTCTGATCCGACCGGTAGTTTATCTAATTTGTTGGTTACCCCATCATGATCATTATGAATTTTTATCATCAGCTCCAAGGTTCTCCATTTATTCAGTCCTGTTAAGGAGAATGGTCTTTTCTCATTTTCCAGCCCCGGAGCATTAATAGATAAAAAGATAGATTGTCCGGGAATAAACTTATAACCTTTGGGTTTGGTAAGAACAAATCGCTTTACATCGCTATTCAGGTAATCGGTATCCTGAATTGTAACTATATATTGTGCCATGAAAGTTCAATAACGTAACTTATTAAGTTTTCAATTCTATATTGAGATATTCTTCAATTATAATAAAACTTATCTTATCTCTTACTAATAGTTTTAGAACCCTTTGTACGGCAGCATTAGACTTTATAATTAAAATAACCGTGGTTACAGGTTTTGCGCGACTGCATAAACCTTTATTCCATCCAGGTTAACCTGCATACTTGAAATGCCATTTACTGAACGTTCCACTTTCACAGGTCTTTGTTTCTTGCCAAGTTCCGGACTTAACACCACTAACCGCGGCAGGTTGATAAATTTTGTATTGATCTCAAATCTTAAATTATTGTTTTTAACCTTCGATCCAATATCTGTTAAAATAGCAGTTCCCGAATTATCCTTTATAGTAGGGTGGGGAATGCCAATGAGCGCCGTATTCATGAAGTGAATAACCGGTTTATTTTTTTGGAATCTGATTTTTGCAACCCATCCTTTATCTCCACCAACCTGTTTTAAAGCCGGTTTAAACCTGCCGGCAGAAATCAGTTTACTTAATGACTCAGATTTAACGGCTGAGTCTATTACATGCAGGTTTTTATATCTG
The DNA here is from genome assembly GCA_036402155.1 of Sphingobacteriaceae bacterium. Taxonomy (GTDB): domain Bacteria; phylum Bacteroidota; class Bacteroidia; order Sphingobacteriales; family Sphingobacteriaceae; genus DASWTL01. Next base: position 2,632 of record DASWTL010000073.1, read on the forward strand.
CCTTGTAGCAATTGCTCAGAAAGCGGCTTTGGTCTTTTAAAGCCTTTTTCATCATGGGTGCCGAATGGTAGTGCAAGCCATGCGATTCCACCCTTTGAAAGGTAAGTTCTTACTGCCTTAAACTGAGCATCTGATATACATCCCACACCATCCAAAATTAATGGCGTGTTCTCTTTTACTAAAGCGCCTGCATCAGCAAGTTCCTCTGCACGCACAAAACGGTAGCCCACATTGTTTTGAACCAGATGAGCAGACCATGCCTTTGAGCGATCCCAATGTTCTTTCCCGTTCTCATCTCGCCACCCGTTATATCGGCAATATTTATTGTTCACCAACCTGATTTCAACCAAATCCTTTCCTTCACGGTAATCGAGATCACTATTTTCAACTTCCCATAGGTTTGAAGGACAGATCACCTCTTCCATTTCCATCATATCAGCCGGATTTTCTTCCAGGCGTTCATTAAGTGTGCTGCTCCAGTTAGCAACGCCCCAATAACGGCTCAAAGCCCATCCAAAATAAGCGCCCTTTTCATAAATGGTATAGCTTAATGCAATGGCCGGTACATCACCGCGTTTATCGGCAATGTCTTTCTGATTCATAGCCTCAGCATCCATTCTTACCCAGTTAACACTATGAATATTGGTGCCTACATTCTCAAGCATAAAGAAATCCAGGTCCGGAGCCATTTTTTCAAGGTCCAGTGAAACGGCATTTAATAAGATCGGACCTGTGCCTGAACAACAGGACATTAAGGGCCTGTTACCAATGATGCTTTTCACCATTCTGACATGGTCCACAATGCCATCAGTTTTCATCATGATCCAGTCTCTGAATACCGGATTATCATAATTTCCCCACGTAAATATGGAACCTGAGGTGTCTCCCCAAAATTTTTTTTCGCCGAATGGTGGAATTTCATGGCCGTAATCTTTCTTAAACCGGGTGCGGCAGTACTTACAGCCACAAGTGGTAAGCCCTGCATAATCGCACATATCATCAACCTCTATACCATCAAAAGGAACTTCTTTTACCAGTCGGTGGAGATATTTGGAATGCATATCCAGAAATCCGGGGTTGTTATGACAAAAGGCCTCCATTTGGTATTGGCGTGCATACCCGAGGCTGCCATCACGAATATCGACCTCGCAAATATCCTGGAACAAATGCCCTTCATATTGTGCATGTTTAGCGGCAATGGGATCATGGAATAATAAAGTATGATGTCGCTGCCCCCGATGTAATTTCCTGAATTCATCTTCATTACGCGGTCTTTCTACATGGTTGCACGAGTAATGATCCATAAACTTGATATTATATTGATGCAATTCTTCACATGTTTGAGCCATATAACCGTGCAGCTGCCCGAAATAATTGGAAAAATCGAACCGGATATGACACCCGAAATTGATGGCAGTATCAATTTTAGCCTCGGCAAAAGCTGCGGCCCTGCGTTTGATCTTGTCAACAATCTTTTTTTGTGACCACTGCAGATCTTCTATGGTAACCCACCAGCTTGCAGCACGATGTGGAATGAAAGTCAGGTCAGGAGGATTGTTTGAACCAGTTGCTGAAGGGATTTTGACCAGTTCGGGAGATTTAGCATATACATCAGGGAGCCTGTTGCTAACACCCAGACTAATGCCGGATATAGCCGCAATTTTTAAAAAATCACGACGATGGGTTTTGATTTTCATAAGCCGATTTTAGTTAAACACGTTATCATGGAGTGACTGCCACCGTCGCCGGTGTAGTTTTTGCCATGTATTTGGTTCGTGAAAACAGGTAATAAATATTGTATAAATAACAGGGGATAAGTACCAGATAGGCTATTTGATTATTGCTGTAATGAGCTATCCATCCATAAACCAGTGGCAATATGGCTCCTCCGGCTATGCCCATTATGAGAATTGCTGAACCAAGATTTAGTAATTTCCCCTGAAGCCCATGAAGGGCAAGCGGCCAGATAGCCGGCCACAGCAGCGCATTTGCAAGTCCAAGCAGAGCAATACAGGCAATAGATGCATAGCCCGGTACAAGAACAGCCATTACAGTTAAAAATATGCCCAGAACAGATGAGTAGAGATAAGCTTTTTCTTGTGTTATCAGTTTCGGAATGAATAGTGCTCCAAATATGTAACCTGTAAGCATGGAGGCCAGCGTATATGCTGTCAGGCTCTTTGCTACATCCAGACGTATTCCATGATATATACCATAATTACTGATGGTATCTCCGGCAATAACTTCTACGCCCACAGTTGCAAAAATGGCGGTGAAACCTAATAGAAATGCCCTGTTATGGTTGTGGTTTACAGGCGTTTCAAGCTTATCATCAGCTTCAATCCCCGGCGGTTCAATCTCAGGCAAATGGGCAAATTTGATCAGGAACGCAATCAGAACCATTACCAGGGTAAGTACAATATATGGCATAATTACTTCCCTTGCCAGTTCATCAAGCCGTATGCTTTTTGCTTCAGGAGCCAGACTGTTCAGTTCGGCTATAAGACCATCCGAGTTACTTAAAATAATAGCTCCCAGTATGAGCGGCGCTAAAATGCCTGCAAACTTATTACATATACCCATAATGCTGATACGCTGGGCAGCCCTTTCAGGCGATCCTAACTTTGTGATGTAAGGATTTACTGCTGTTTGCAACAGGGTAGTGCCGGTACCTACTATAAATAATCCGGCAAGAAATAGCGGATAGTAACGTAAAAGTGCTGCGGGTACAAAAATCAAACATCCTGCAGCCATTATCAGCAAACCTACCTGCATTCCCTTGATCATGCCAGTGACCTGTAGTATCCTGCTGGAAGGTAATGCCATGAATGTATACGAAATATAGAAAGCGAAAGTAACCAGGTAGGCCTGCCATTCCTCCAGCTCACAGGCAATGCGGAGATACGGAATTAAGGTTCCGTTGATCCATGTGATAAATCCGAAAAGAAAAAAGAAAGCTCCAAGAATAATAATTTGTTTGATGTTATTGCCGGCAGACCTGGTATTGTCGTATTGTTCGCTCATATTGGTTTATGTGACCTGATGTTTCGTAATGGCTATTCCTATTGCACCTCCCTCCGGACAGCAAGAGTAACCGATTGGCTTATAGTAGTTTATAATTTAACGTTTTCCAATTCAGGATCAAACAGCAGCGGATGAAATTGTCCTCCCATTTTCTGTCCTTTTGGTATTGGTGTTGCTCCAGGCATCAGTTCTTTATCGGTATCAGATAAGGTGCCATCAGAGAAAACGTTCAGTACAAATGCGCGACGCATTCTTTCTGATTTATTCTCATATGACCCATGTACAAGCAATGGATGATGGAATGTTCCATATCCTTTGTTCATCTCAATAGGTACAGGGTTAAATTCTGCTTTTTGTTCGTCAGTAAGGAACTGCATTAATCCATCCATCTCGCCGGCGAGTTCGGGTTTATCTAACAATCCCCATCGGTGACTTCCGGGAACATAATAAAGGCAGCCATTTTCTACAGTAGCGTCATCAAGTCCTACCCAGCAGGTAAGATGATGCATGGGAATAGTCCGTGTCCAGTATGAGTAATCCTGGTGCCACGCTACGACTCCGCCATGTTTGGCCGGTTTGTAGAACAGCTGGTCATGCCAGAAACGGACAGCTTTATTACCAAGTAACTGTGAAGCGGCCATTACAAAAGCAGGATTCCATAATACATCGTGTAAACCGGGCGTAATTCTCCACGCCCCCAGAGCATGAAATAAGATCGAATTCGGATCAGACGATTCGTTGGCAGCATACTGGTGAAATAACGAGTTTCCCGGATGATTTGGATCAACCAGTCCGGCCAGTTCTTCATTTATAAATGCTACCTGATCTTCATTAAGAAATTTAATATTACTTACGTATCCATATTCATTATAGAATTGTATCTGTTCGTCAGTAAGTTTATATTGCTCCCACTCAGAAGGGTTTTCGGGCCATTTAAACAGGTTTGAAATCTGTGTATGGACGGTGGATAGATCTTGGTATTCCATTTTAACTGTTATTGATAGATTATTAAAACTAAACTGGTATATACTGGTACATAAAAGTATAATTAAATATTATGCTTAGCAAATTTTCAAACAGCTGAAATTTCTTTGATGAGATTTTGCTGCATTATATCAATACAAGATACATCAATAAACTAAGGTTTTGTAACGGGAATTTGGGGGATGATAAACCAGTTTCCAAATATTAGTATAAATTTGGATACAGATCAGCCTGATATCTGACACTATATTTTATTATTGAACAGGATTTAAATGCCGGAAACACCTGATACTATTATTAAAATAGACAGCTCCCTCTCTAAACCTTTATATAAGCAGATCATTTCTTCTGTTGATGAAGCCATTTCAAACGGTGTGCTTAAAAACGGCGATATCCTTCCATCAGTAAATTCAATCGCTTTCAGGCATTCCATTGCCAGGGGGTCGATATTCAAGGCCTACAATGAGCTTCGGAACGCAGGGGTAATAGACTCGATCCCTGGTAAAGGATATTTTATTAAGAGTACTACGGTTCAGGCAAAAAGAAATATATTCCTGCTATTAAGTACGTTTAATCCTTACCGCGAAATCTTCTATAATACATTTATTAATCGCCTGAATGACAAGGCTAATGTAGATGTTTACTTTCACCATCATAATATCGGAGTGTTCGAGACTTTAATTAAAAGTCATGCAGCATATTACAATACGTTTGTGATTATGCCTGAGATCAGCAAAAAAACGCATCAGATATTGAACCAGCTTAATCCTAAGAAACTTTATATTCTTGATTCC
>DASWTL010000074.1:0-14099 GCA_036402155.1 Sphingobacteriaceae bacterium
ATCATATTATTTACCGGAGATCTTAAATCGTGAGAGATGGTATAAGTTAGTTGTTTGAGCCCTGAATTTACGGAGGTAAGGTCTTTTATGAGAAATTGACGCTCTTCTTCCATTTTTTTCAGGTGTGTGATGTTTTTGGCAATGGCATAAATTAATTTTTTTTCGATTACCGGAATAGAGGTCCAGGTGAGCCAGGCAATTTCACCGGATTTTGTAATATATCGGTTTTGAAAGTTTAGCAAAGGAGTACCTTCTAAAATAGGGCGACGAGTTTCAGCAGTATTTGCGCGGTCGTCGGGATGTACTAAATGACTTATAGGCATGGCAAATAATTCTTCCTGGCTGTACCCCATTAGCTTTATGAATGCAGGATTTACTTTCCTAAAGTAGCCATCGAATCCTGCAATGCATAAGTAGTCGTGAGATAATGAAAAAAAAGGTTCAAGATCAAAGCTGATTTCGGAGTTAGGCAATTTCATGCAAGTGTAAGTAGGTTTCGGGAGTAAAATAGACAAATATAATGGAATGGTGGTGCTAAAAGTCTGCGAAATATACCTGTGGGTGGTATTACAACACCAACAGGGAAATTACCGTACCTTAGCTATCTGAGTGTCCTGTGTGATGGTTTTGGGTTGCAGAAAATACAATCGGTTGAGACGGATGATGACAAAACAGCCCGCAGGAGTTAAACAGTAAATACACAATGAAATGGTATAGTATATTAATAGCTTTAATTCTAGTTTTAATGGGCCATACCATATCCGTTGCCCAGATTTATAAGCAGACGAAGGTTAGAGGGCGTCATAGTATTTATATATACACCTATTCTGAAAAGACAATCCTGATTCATAAAAAGGTATCCGCACCCATGGAAATGCCTGTCCCGCTCCGTGAGGTACAATATGTTACAGCAAAACCTATATCAAGATCTGTTAATGAAGTTTTCAGCGAAAAGAAACTGAACAAACTGCTTGCAGAAAAATTGATGCTGGCTGTGATGTACTTTGACAGTACCGGTAAAATTAAGTACGTTCAGTTCCAATTGGACAAAGAGACTAAAGTAAGGCCCCTTGAAATTGAAAAACTGGAAGCTGCGCTAAGACGAAATGTGTCGTGCACGTTTTTAAAGGATGACAGCAAGGCTGATACGTATGGGCCCCGGGTGCAGGGGATTCCTTTTTCTCTGATATTGAACAAGACTTTTAATAATTAATTCAAATTTGCTGTAAAAGGATGATTGATAAGCAATTTGGAGACGGAGGGTAATAATTAACGGTTAACAAATCCGTCCCCCCTTGGAATCGTGCGATAGCTCATCGCCCAGACATTACTCCTTAGCAAAGCTTGTTATGAAATAAAACAAATTGTAAGTTCAGCCTGTTCCACAATGCACCCGAACCTTCACCACTCGTACTGTGCATCAGGGGGTAACGCTCAGACTGAAAAATACCGGGAATTCCGGTTTTATCAGAACAGCCGATAATTTGAATGTATAACTATCCATTATAAACCCAATTAAAATGAAACCATCAACATTCACATTGCACAGTATTCAAAGAATACAGCTTAAATCTTCAATTTTGTCAAAAAACATTCGGTATCCCCTTAAAGCCGTATTTTTTGTGTTGTTATTATCTGTTATTTCCTGTAAAAAAGTTCCGGAACCGGAAATTACATCGCAGGCTAATCCTAAATCAGTAGCACAAACCAGTTCCATTGTCACTTATGCACGGGATAATACCACTTCTGTTACCAAACTGGATTGTACCCCGGGTTACACCATGACTATAGTGTACTCAATAGGACCCCTTACGGTGCAGGCAGGTGATGTGGTAACCGCGCACATGCAGCGCGAATTAACGTACTCCGGATCTGCTCATGTTATGTATTCTGCGGGCATTCTGATAGCTACCTCGCCGAGCGCTACTACCAACACTTCAAGCGGATACCTGGGTATGGCCTCACCTTTTGCCGGCAATAATCTGTATACTGCAAAAGAAGGTAATATTGCCATTGTATCACGTAACGGTTCGTTCCAGTTTACGCAGGCCTCTAGTTCGGTGTATATTAATGCCGTTTTTTATGGAGCAACACTTGGTGAAGGTATTGATATGGATTTGCCGGTTGGCAATAATTACGGCGAGCTTGTTGCTGTTGTAGAACGCGGAGTTACGCGTTACTCCAGCACGGCACATCATACTCCTTTTGTTACCGGCTATGGCTACACGGTGCCATTAGGTGGTACGCAGTATGTAGACAACTCCGTCGGTCCGATTACCATACCACCATACACCATGGTTGATGTTCGCTACCAGAACGAAATTACCAGCGATGACGATATGGGCACTGCCTTACTTCGAATAGGACGTAAAACTATATACACTTCCTCGGCAAGTTCCACAACTGGGGTGAATCTTACCAGTCCGAGTCAGGTAGGTATGTTGAAATATACACGACATCTTACCGCTTCGCACGCCGGTGGTGCATACTTTGCCTCATCTGGGGCAACCGATGCTTACTTTAATTCGATACTCTGGGCTTATGATGCAAACGGTTTTCCACCCTTGCTTGAGAACGGCGGTTCAGCAAATTACCTCTACGGCAATTATTCTGTAGAATTGCGACCCTATGTTTATTTTGCACAAGACCTTACACGCAATATAACAGCTGTGGATGCTACAGAGCGTGTGTTATACTCAGTAGGTCCGCTTGATATAGCCGCCAACCAGGTAGTAGAAGTGCGCTATGTGGGTTCATTCGGAGCTCCGGCCAGTATTTTGCCGTTCCGTTCAAGAATTGTGCGGGCTACATCGCCTACTGCTGTAACCGGAGTTACTGTTCAGTCTCAGCTGTACCGCAAATACGGTCCGTCGTACATGTATAATCAAGCCACCCATTCTACCGCTGAACGACCAGCTACAGCTCAAACTGGACAATATTATAATGTTGTAGTGTCTTTGCCTAGCGGCGGTTCACTCCCTGTTATGGACTGGGGTGAGTTGGAGGTTATTAAGCGATAAATACAAACGATATCTGGAAAGCCCCGTCCAATCAAATCATTGGGATGGGGCTTTTTTTATGGTGTAATGTAAGCCTACCAGCATCAAGGCACTTAGAATCGACCTGAGAAGTTTGTTCATTCAAGTTTAATGGAAGTTAAAAAGCGGTCACGTATAAGCCCGTAGTGCAAGGGATACTTTTTTATCCGATATTGAAGAAGACTTTTGTAAATTGATCACCTCAAGAAGCGCTTTTGCAACTAGAGGACGGCTACTGGAAAGCGTCACCTAATCATCATGACAGAAAAACTTAAAGTAGTACTTAAATTATTCGCTGATTTTGACGAACAAGAACTTGACAAAATATCGGATTGCTTCAGACCGAAATCGGTTTCAAAAAACAGCATCCTGTTGCACGCTGGAAGTATTTGCAAAGAATTTTATTTCATAGACACGGGTTGTATCCGGACTTTTTTCCTCGACAAGAACGGGCATGAAAAAACAAGGTATGTCATGCTTGACAACCATATAGGAACAGCTCTGACAAGTTTCATCTCTCAAAAGCCGTCTATTGAATTTATTGAAGCGCTTGACGATACCGAACTATTGGCCATCTGTCATTCCGATTTTTATCGTTTAAACAAGGAAATGAATAGTTGGAAAAACTTCTATCAACGTATTCTAGAGCTGGCATATTCATTTCAGAACAAAAAAATTGAACAACTAGTAACGCTGACGGCAAAACAACGCTACGACATGATTTTAAAAGAAAATCCTGTTTTAATCCAACGACTTTCAAACCGGGTATTGGCTTCTTATCTCGACATTCGGGAAGAAACACTTAGCAGACTTAAATCCAAGTAATACGATTTTGACCTAAGTCAAAGTTCAAGTCACTTTTTACCGGCACTTTTGCTTAAAGTATGATACAGGAAAAATTGAAGTTGAATATTGGGCAGTCGCAGGATTGTACTTACGTACTGGTTCAAAAAAAACTTCGCTAAAAAAATGATTTAACTATGAAAGAATTTGTATTGCTGTTCCGTATGGACATAATTAATGAAGAAGCACAACCAACCAAAAAGCAAATGGAAGGTTATATGCAACAATGGATGGGTTGGATAAACGAAATTGCTGGCAACAACCAGCTGGCAGATGGTGGAAATCATTTTTCGCAGCAAGGCAGAGTGTTAAAGCCAAACAATGAAGTGATAGAAGCACCACACATTGCCGACAATAATTCGGTTGCAGGTTATATTATAATTTTAGCGGATAATCTTGAAGAGGCAACTAAAATTGCTAAGAAATGTCCGATACTGAACGGACAAAATGTAAGCGTTGAGATAAGAGAAACCGCAACGCCGGGACAATAAACAACGAGAAGGGGATATTTTAAATCCAGCCTTCCCTGATAGATTTGGCTATCAGTTCGTTTACCGTAATGCACTGCGATTTGGACAGTATGTTTTTTCGGTGTGTATCAACAGTGAACTTGCTGATGTTCAGAAGCTCTGAAATATCTATACTTCGTTTTCCTTCTGCAGTATATTTCAGAATCTCAATTTCACGTTTGGTAAAAGAGTGGGATATTGATCTGAACACATCCCCCAATTCAACATTATAAAAGGAAGGTTCCCCTTCCAGTCCGATGAATGAAAGCTGAGGGGTGCCTTGCATTTTCAGATAAGAGATATCGGTAAATACACATAATGTGCGGGCTCCTCCATCAGAAAAGAAGTAAACCGGGAGCGTCTGTACCAGTAATCTCTTATAGTCCCCGCTTTTATGCATTAATCTAAAGTCATGACTAAACTTATATTTCGTGAGCTTCTCCTGCGGCAGGTTACCAAAAAAAACGGTGGCCCTTTTTTCGTGATATAGATAATAGGGCCGGTCGTCAGGGTGCATCGTGTCTAAAAAATGAGAAAGGCTGAATTCTTCTGGTGAATAGCCCAGAACTGCTTTAATGTCGGGTGTTGTATATTCCATCGTCAACGTGCCCGTATTAAAAAAGCTATAGAAAAACGGCCCCGGATGGAACAGACTAAGGAACTTATTTACGATTTCTTCATGGGGTAAAACAATTTGATCTGTTTCATTTTTTGGAATATTAGCCCATATTTCTTTCAACAGAGCAATCTGATCACTTCCTTTCACGATATATTCTTTGGTTCAAAAATACCTAATCTTAGGTATTTTATAAATGAATTGTTGGGGTAATTTTCGATTTTGTTAAATCAAACACTTAACTTTTTACTTTCCCATTATGTGGCAGGGAACTTTCGTTCCGGCTTCATCAGGGCAAAGGATCCCTTGACTAATAATAAACCTACTTCTGCATGTTGGAAGCTCCAGTTACAAGACACGAGCTTTAAATCTTCTAATTGTAAGAAGAACTAAACCGGGAAACATTCTGATTTTAGCACTCCGGTAAGCTTAATGGAATGTTTGTGGCCAATCCGCCATCTGAGGTTTCTTTGTATTTAGAGTTCATATCCTGGGCGGTCTCCCACATGGTTTTGACAACAGCATCCAGACTTACTTTGGCTTTACCAGGATTGGCTTGCAGTGCCAGCTGACTGGCCGTAATAGCTTTGATAGCACCCATGGCATTTCGCTCAATGCACGGAATCTGGACGAGGCCGCCTATGGGGTCACAGGTCATGCCCAGATGATGCTCCATGGCAATCTCGGCAGCCATCATCACCTGGCGTTGCGATCCGCCCAGACACTCGGTTAATGCCGCCGCCGCCATGGCAGAAGAGACGCCGATTTCTGCCTGGCAGCCTCCCATAGCAGCTGAGATGGTTGCCCCTTTTTTAAAGATGCTTCCTATTTCGGATGCGCAGGCAATAAAACGAATGATCTTTTCTTCGTCATAGCCATCGCAAAAAATGATATAATAATGTAACACAGCAGGAATTACACCTGCAGCTCCATTAGTGGGTGCGGTAACCACGCGTCCGAAAGATGCGTTCTCTTCATTTACAGCAAGGGCAAAACAGCTCACCCAGTCCAGGATATAATTAAAACGGTTGCCGCCATCCCTGATCGCCATGATCCAGCTTTTATAATCAGTGTAAGGCCGGCCCGCTATTAACTTTTTATGTAAAGCAGCGGCACGCCGGGTGACGTTTAAGCCACCGGGCAGGTAGCCGGTAGTGTGACAGCCACTGTAGGTGCAGTCTTTCATCACGTCGAAATGGCGCAGAATTCCCTCACGTGTCTCCTGGTCGGGGCGCCATGCAAGCTCATTTTCCAATACTACCTCCGAAACTTTTAGTCCGGTAGTAAGGCACCAGTGCAGCAGGTCGGAGGCTTTTTCAACCGGAAATGGAAGATCTACCTGCTCTTTTTCATGACCGTCTTCGCCTTCTTTAACCACAAAGCCACCGCCTGTAGAATAATAAGTTTCCGAGAAGGAGTTACCGTTACTTAACAAAGCCTGAAAAGTGACGGCATTGGGATGAAAGGGGAGACTTTCCATGAATAAGAAATGAATGTCTTCGTCATAAGAAAAAGGCACATGATGGGTTCCGTTAAGTGATAACTGCCCGGAATCTTTAATTTCTGCGATGGTGGAATCAATAGAATTGATATCAAACGTCACCGGATCGGCACCCGTCATCCCAAGCATCACTGCAATATCAGTACCGTGGCCTTTTCCGGTTTTGGCCAGCGATCCGTAAAGCAGGATTTTCAACTGTTCAACCTTCACAAGCAGGTCGCGGCGCTTTAAAGTGTCCAGAAATTGCAGGGCCGACTTCCATGGTCCCAGCGTATGAGAGCTGGACGGGCCAATTCCAATTTTGAAAATATCAAATACCGAGATCTGTTCCCTTTGCATACACAAACATAGTGGTAATACTCTAAAGAAAATAGCGACAAGTGGGTGTTATGTGCATTTTATAGGGATTGTTATAACTGTTAATGATAAGATGATTGTTAGTCCCGCTCATGGGGACTGAGGGAAGCCACAAACCTCCGTCGGTACAGATACTGATAATATGAGGGGTTTGCATAGCGCTCATGCAAAGCGAGTTATGCAGGTAAAAGATTATTTTATAAAAATAATTCCATTAGTATAACGATGCTAGCCGCCATGCATGCTTTCCGTCAGTGACGGGTAAGGTTAGTATCAGGTGAAAGCCTATGGGCGGGAGAGGCATAGTGTTTTGTGCTTCTCACCCCGAAACCCTTCATAAACTACTGCAGCTAAACAAAACCAGCCTGTGCTGATACTAAACGTGCGGTGGAAATGTGTGGAGTCACCTTCGGAAAGCATAAGATCTTTGGTCCTTTCCATCAAGGGAACCTCGGAGCAAAGCGGAGAAGCTTGAGAGCAACTAAAAACAACAACTACCTCGAAAAACGACTAGGCTGCCGGCCATGAGGCATAGTAAAAATGTTTTTTTAAAATTAGTAGCAAAATGAATGTTAGTCCCGCTCCAAGCCGCCGGTTGCCCTAGTAACTTTTGACCGCAAAAGTCACCATGCCGATCCGCCAGTTGGCGGAGAGACCATTTATACCTATAAAAAACAATAGAAAACTGATAAATACACTCTTGTGGCTTCCCAAGGTGCCTTTGTCGCACAAGTCAGCACACAATTTCCCCATCAGCACTCCAGGGCTGCCCGTCCGTACCGTCCGGGCGGGCACCTTGCTTCCTCCAACGCTCGATGTCCCAGCTTCAGGAAACCAGCCAATGTCCTTTTCCTGGCTCGAGGCCTGCTGATAGCGAAATTCTTTCCGGCACTAAGGGAAGCCACAAACCTCCGTCGGTACAGATACTGGTAATATGAGGGGTTTGCATAACGCTCATGCAAAGCGAGTTATGCAGGTAAAAGATTATTTTATAAAAATAATTCCATTAGTATAACGATGCTAGCCGCCATGCATGCTTTCCGTCAGTGACGGGTAAGGTTAGTATCAGGTGAAAGCCAGCGGGCGGGAAAGGCATAGTGTTTTGTGCTTCTCACCCCAGAAACTTTCATAACTTACAGCAGCTAAACAAAACCAGCCTGTGCTGATACTAAACGTGCGAGGCTCCGTGCGGAGTCACCTTCGGAAAGCATAGGGCTTTTGGTTACTTTTTGCCAGTAAAAAGTAACATGCCTGCCCGGCTTGAGGGCAATAATGATCTTTTAAATATTAATGATAAGACGATTTTTATCCGGCTCATGGCCGCCGGGTGCCCTAGTAACTTTTGACCGCAAAAGTCACCATGCCGATCCGCCAATTGGCGGAGAGACCATTTATACCTTTAAAAAACAATAAAAAACTGATAAATAAACTCTTGTGGCTTCCCAAGGTGCCTTTGTCGCACCAGCCAGCACACAATTTCCCCATCAGCGCTCAAGGGCGGCCCGTCCGTACCGTCCGGGCGGACGCCTTGCTCCCTCCGACGCTTAAGGCCTAACCCTTCAGGAAACAAGCCAATGCCCTTTTCCTGGCTCGCGGCCTGCTGATGGCGAAATTCTTTCCGGCACTGAGGGAAGCCACAAACCTCCGTAGGTACAGATAGGGGTAATATGAGGGGTTGCATGGCGCTCATGCATAACGGGTTATGCTGGTTAAAGATTATATCATTAAAAACAATCCTCTTAGCATAATGATGCTAGCCGCTATGCATGCTTTCCGGCAGTGACAGGTAAGTTTAGTATCAGGTGAAAGCCTGTGGGTGGGAGAGGCATAGTGTTTTGTGCTTCTTACCCCGAAATCCTTCATAAACCACTGTAGCTAAACAAAACCAGCCTGTGCTGATACTAAACGCGGGAGGGCCAGTGTGGAGTCACCTTCGGAAAGCATAGGGCTTTTGGTTACTTTTTGCCAGTAAAAAGTAACATGCCTGCCCGGCTTGAGGGCAATAATGATCTTTTAAATATTAATGATAAGACGATTTTTTTCCGGCTCAAGACCGCCGGTAGGCCTAGTAACTTTTGACCTCAATAGTTACCAAAAGGGGTGCAAAGCCCATTCATAACTGGCTATGCAGCCCTAAAAGGCTTTTATTGAAACTATGTCTTTAATAATGCTAGCCTCCATACATGCTTAAAAACTTCCCCAAAAGTGTCTTTTTTTGACACTGTTCTCACAAAATCATCAATGAGAATTTATCTGGAACCTGTAACTTTAAGAACTTTACAAACCATCATGACACCTTCCTAAATTCACTGGAATACAGGAAAGTAACCTAAATGGATAACTAATACCACCATGAGCAACGAGATCAGATCAAATGAAGAATTGGATGTAAGAGTGCTTGTTCCGATAAAACGGCATGAATTATTATTAAGGCTCTTTAATGAATTACCGGTTGATGAAAGTTTTATTTTCATCAATGATCATGATCCTATACCTCTTTATTATGAATTCAAATCAATTCATGGTGATGTGGTAGGCTGGGAGTACCTGAACCGGGGCGGGAGAGAATGGAAGGTAAAGGTTACGCGTACGGCTACTTCTGAAGGGCGCGATTTTAAAGATATTTCGACGCTTTTGGATCTCCGTCAAATGGATAAGAAAGATTGGAAGCAGGTTGTATTTCACCGGTATGGTATGATGGAAGAAGGAACTACCATGGAGCTTATTGCCAGGGAAGATCCTGTGGAGATCCATAATATATTCGAAGATAAATTCGATGGAAAATATAGCTGGACTTACAAAAAGGAGGTTCCTGAAGAATATGTTATTCATATCCGGAAAGAAGCGGGGAGCGGATTAGGAGACGACGGATTTGCAGTGGTGAATGAATTTGACATCCGGCCTTTCCCGCCCACACAGCGACATGAAATGTTTTATAAAGCTTTCGCAGATATACAACCGGGAGAAGCTTTTGAATTTACCAATGACCATGATCCAAAACCTTTGTATTATCAGATGGAGGCAGAGAGCAAGGAGCCGTTCCGCTGGGAGTATCTTGAAAAGGGGCCGGATGCGTGGAAAGTAAGAGTGATTAAAGTGAAGGAATAATATTTACCAAATAGCATATCCGAAATTATACCTATCAGAGGTCAGAATCATTTACTCGCCACTACGTCAAAATCATATCCGGCCCGTGTTAATGCACGCTTAGCAGCCTCCAGGGCATATTCTGCTTTGTTATGCGATTGCACGGGCACTTCAGTGGCGTTTTCTAATTGTTGCAGTAACTCTTGGGTTTCACTTTCGGTCAGTTCTTCACAAACATCGTACATACCACCCGGTTGTTCTTCCAGCAGATCATGTTCTTCCAGCACATAACGCAGTACTTTAATCACTGAAGCATCCGGCGGCACAACCATCAGAGCGGTAATTGCACCATGGTCCAGGCGAAGTTTGGATGCCAGAGGCAATGGAACACCGCCATTGGCTCTTAAGGCTGCAGGAAAAAAGATCTTTTCTTCCATTTTTATATGCTTCAAAAGTCCGGTGCGAAATTGGTGGTAATAATCCATCTGGATATTATGGATATCTTCAGTCGCTTTGTCGAGAAGATCCTCAATCCTGCGGTGGTCTGTTGTGAAAAACTGATAAAGCGGCTTGTTCATAATCCTTAATGAATACTGGTGGATAGTTAAAAGTATTAAAAACGAATGATAAAGAAGAAGTTTACTGTCTCCCAGGCATCCTTAATGAAATAAGAGGTTGATTTTACTGCAATTTTAAAGCGCCATGCGTGTCTCCTCTGGGGGAAGACAATTATACCCATCCACCCCCTAACTCCCGCCAGCGTGGGACAGCGTATCGCTCAGGCATCCTTTATGAAATAAGATGGTTGATTTTACTGAAATTTTAAAGAGCCATGCATGTCCTCCGCTGGCGGAGGTGCCGCAGGCGGAGGTGGAATTCAATTATACCCATCCACCCCCTAACTCCGTCAGCCAGAAGCCATAAATTCTACTTACTATTGGCTGTATTGAAAAGAAGGCATCGTTTCTGTTTCTTTCAATAGTTTGTGATGATAAATATATGAGCCAAACAGGAGTATAAGACCAACCAGCATGAATGCCGTATCAGCAACGGGAGTTCCGATCATGTAAAAAGCATAGCTCGCGCCGATCAGATCAAACGTGAATCCGGCATAGGCCCATTCTTTCAGGCGGTTAAAACCCGGCACCAGCAGCGCAATTATACCCAGTATTTTTGCTATCCCCAGCAGATACAGCACATTATAGGGATAGCCAATAGACTTCATCATAGCTTCACCCTGTGGGTTAGGCATGAAGCTGGTTACTGCCGACATGAGCATCATGGCAATTAGCAGGATAGTAAAAATCCAGTAAATGATTTTGGTTTTTTTCATGTTATGGTTGTTTAATTTATGTTATGTTAAGCAAGATTTAAATCAACAGTTGCGTTTCCATCAATGCTATTTTAAAGATCTTGAATTTACTTATTACAAATCTATGTAAATTCCAAAAATGGAAGGGAGGCATAAAAGGACAACTTAAGGGGTAGATTGCGACACATCTACCGAAACGATGTGACAATAAATAAGAGTACTCAACCGAATGCAGACTGTTCTACCCGCCTTAAGAAATAAGGTAAACTTTAAGATATTCACCCGGCGCACTGCGTTGAAAGCAGAATAATTAGAATGGTCACCCTGAGCGGAGTCGAAGGGCGGCCATATTTCAAAAATGATCATAAAGAGTCAATCCGACCTGCTTCAACTTGGCAGGAGGACCGCGCTCTCACGGATCTTTCCCTGGCTGGTGGGGCGCTGCAGGCCGGGGTTGGAATAAAGCCGTAAAATTCTAATCGCTAACCCCCAAAATTGAAGCTTCCGTGAACAGATATAAAAGGGGTACTTACCTCTGTGGCGCTTCTGTCTTTGCAGCTTTGGTAACCGCAATTGCCGCCGCCGAAGCAAGTAGTTTTACACCCTGTAATTCTTCCTGCGAGGGTAATCGCTGCTCTCGAAAATAGGTGCCAAAGGTGCCGATCACTTTGTTGTTAGCATCTTTAATTGGTGAACTCCATGCTCCTTTAAAGCCTAAGGCAAGCGGAAGGTGCCTGAGTTCAGCCCACTTATCGTCTGCACAAAAATCCTCAGTAATAATAACGGAGCCTGTGGCTGCTGCGGCGGCACAAGTGCCTAACTCTGCATGTGGTTTTAATCCGTCTATAGCACTTAAATAATCGGGCGGAAGCTTTGGTGATGCTCCATTGCGTAACAATCCATCTTTATCAAGCAGCAGTATGGATGAAACAGTATCTGAACCGGCTGCCTTCTCGGCGGCATTAACCAAATGGGCCAAAACCTCCTTTGGCGGAAGACCTGATTCAATCATTTTGAGTGACTGCTGGTAAGCTTTTTCGTAGGATTCTTTAAATTTCATAGTAGATATCACAAATATATATAATTTCTACGATCTTTTAGGACCACAGTGACCCCGGCAGGGCCTCTGGCTGAAAGCTTCGGGCTTGCAACCAGCATGCTGATTTCTTAACATATATCAATGCACAGGAATTTCAGTACCCCTAATTTTGTATATAAATATTAAGAAATTAAGTATGGCAACAAGAAATATAGAAGTGGTTGTTCCTCCAGGAGAACCTCATTACGTAGGAGACGGATTCAGGGTACATAATTTTATCCCCGGCCCATACGGTTTGGAGATGAAACGAATGGATCCGTTTATTATGTTGGATTACAACTCTAAATTTTATTTTCCACCAACCAGCAAGCCAAGAGGCGTAGGTGTACACCCTCACCGTGGGTTTGAAACCGTAACCATTGCTTACAAAGGGAAAGTTGAGCATCACGACAGCAGCGGCGGTGGTGGTGTGATAGCTGAGGGTGATGTACAATGGATGACCGCTGCATCGGGTGTTTTACATAAAGAACACCACGCAGAAAGTTTCAGTAAGCAGGGCGGTGATTTTCAAATGGTGCAATTGTGGGTAAATCTACCTGCCAGACACAAAATGTCTGCGCCGAAATATCAGGGTATCAGCAATGCTCAGATAGCAAAATATACGTTACCGGATCAAGCCGGTATAGTTGAAGTAATTGCAGGGAATTACAGGGACGTGAAGGGCAGTGCAAGTACATTTTCACCACTTCATTTGCTGAATATACAGCTTAATAAAGGGGGTGAAGCCGGTTTTGAATTTCCGGAAGAATACAATACAGCATTGTTGGTTATAGAGGGAAATATTAAAGTAAATGGTAAAGAAGACATACCCACCGACCATTTTGTGTTGTTTGAAAATAACGGAACGGAATTTAATGTAGAAGCATCCGAAAATGCGATAGTATTAGTATTAAGCGGCAAACCGCTCAACGAACCGATAGTGGCACGCGGGCCATTTGTAATGAATACCCAACAGGAGATTGTTCAGGCTGTTGAAGATTTTAACAGAGGAAAATTCGGTTACCTGGAATAAAATGAATGAACCATTCATCCTCTCAAAGCTGTTAATCTACCGCTATACTTTGGTCTCACTGAATTACATTATATTAGCTTGCATATCATAAATTCTCTGAGAATGGAAAAGCAAACCGATGACTATCTGGCGCCACATTTTGTACAACGAAGCAACTGGCTTCGGGCAGCAGTATTGGGGGCAAATGATGGCATTCTATCTACTGCCAGTCTTGCCATAGGAATTGCCGCGGCAAGTAATGCCAGGGAACCAATTGTTTTGGCTACCATAGCTGGCCTGGTTGCAGGCGCTTTATCAATGGCAGCAGGGGAGTATGTTTCGGTAAGCTCCCAAACGGATGTAGAAACGGCTGATATCATACGCGAAAAGCAGGAATTGGAAGAAATGCCGGAAATTGAACTGGAACGATTGGCTGAAATTTATGAAAAGAGGGGCCTGAAGAAGGAAACAGCATTGATTGTTGCTAAAGAATTAACCGAACATGATGCTCTTGGTGCTCATGTCAGAGATGAATTAGGAATGAATGAGATCACTCAGGCCAAACCCATTCAGGCAGCCTTAGCCTCGGGTGCATCTTTTACCATAGGTGGGATACTTCCGCTGTTAGTAACGCTGTTCATTCCGGTACGTAATATGGAATATTATCTTTATGGCTTCGCTATCATTTTCCTGATATTACTCGGCTCATTAGCGGCTAAAACCGGTGGTTCGAGCGTACTAAAAGC
>DASWTL010000075.1:0-3215 GCA_036402155.1 Sphingobacteriaceae bacterium
AAGCCTTTGTAAATGAGGCCTATGAAGCAAACCGTTATAATAAAAGCATTCGTGAAGTTGTTAAAATCGCCATGCGGGGTGCAAAATTCCGAGGCGTATTTGCTTCATTTATAGTATTCTGCATATTTGGAACTATCGTTGGAGTTATCTGGTATGGAGCTCATCTGATACAGCAAGGTGAAATAACAGTAGGCAGTATGCTTACATTCATTCTTTTCTCTGTATTTGTTGCTGCTGCAA
The DNA here is from genome assembly GCA_036402155.1 of Sphingobacteriaceae bacterium. Taxonomy (GTDB): domain Bacteria; phylum Bacteroidota; class Bacteroidia; order Sphingobacteriales; family Sphingobacteriaceae; genus DASWTL01. Next base: position 241 of record DASWTL010000075.1, read on the forward strand.
TGGGTAGTTTCCCGGAGTTATATGCTACTATGCAAAAAGCAGTTGGAGCAAGTGAGCGGGTACTGGAAATATTATCTGAATCCAGCGAAAATATTTCCATAAACCATAAAGAAAATGAAGTAAAACACTCAATAAAGGGCAACCTGGAATTCAGCGATGTAAAATTCAGTTATCCCAGCCGGCCGGAAATAACGGTTCTGGATGGTGTTTCGTTTGAAGCCAGATCTGGTGAAAAGGTAGCCATTGTAGGCCCTAGCGGTGCGGGAAAATCAACCATTGCCTCATTGATCTTACGATTCTATGAGGTTGATAAGGGCAGTCTGCTGTTCGACGGCAAGCCATCTACAGAATTTTCTTTAACTGATATCCGTAACCAGGTCGCCATTGTTCCTCAGGATGTATTGCTTTTCGGAGGATCTATACGTGAAAATATTGCCTATGGAAGACTAAGTGCTACAGAAGAAGACATCATTACGGCTGCTAAACGTGCCAATGCCTATGAGTTTATAAAGGGTTTCCCGGAAGGATTCGACACATTGGTTGGTGAACGGGGCATTAAACTTTCGGGTGGTCAGCGCCAGCGTATTGCTATCGCCAGGGCGCTGCTTAAAGATCCGGCATTACTTATTCTGGATGAAGCTACTTCATCGCTTGATTCAGAGTCGGAAAGATTAGTGCAGGAAGCCCTTGAAGAACTGATGAAAAACCGTACATCTATTATTATAGCTCACCGGTTATCTACCATTCGGGAAGCAGATAAAATTGTTGTTCTTGAAAAAGGTAAAGTGATCGAAGTCGGAACCCATCAAGAACTTCTTCAAAATGAAGAAGGTTTGTACCGTTACCTGAGTCAGCTACAGTTTGAAGTGTAGGGTTGATGTCTCATCATACTCACAACCTACAACTAAGAACTTACAACTTAAAACTTAAATGAAATTAACCATTTGGGGGGCAGCCCGGCAGGTTACGGGCAGTATGCACCTGCTTGAGCTTGAGAATTATAAAATCCTGATTGATTGCGGCCTGGATTATGAGCGCGACACCTATTTGGAGGAAAATGGACAATTTCCATTTTATCCGTCCGAAATAGATGCTGTTATTTTAACCCACGCACATATAGATCATTCAGGGAATCTACCCACGCTTGTCAGAAGTGGTTTTGAGGGCCAGATATTATGCACCCCTCCTACTGCTGATCTTACAGAGCTTCTTTTATTAGATTCGGTAAATATATTTCTGGCTAAACAGCGTAAAAAACGTCGTGGACAGCGTAATTCACATGGTCGGAAACCTTTATATCTCCAGAAACATGTGATGGAAACCGTCGACCGGTTTGTAACCATAGGATTTAATAAGCCCTTCCGCATTAATGGCAGTATTTCACTGACCTTTATTCCTGCAGGTCACCTGCTTGGAGCAGCTCATATCATTCTCACAGTAAATGAGCATGGTATTGAAAAGAAAATCGCGTTCAGCGGTGATATTGGCAGGAAAAACTATCCTGTAATTGTCGATCCCGAACCGCTGCCGAACGTAGATTACCTGGTATGTGAATCTACTTATGGCGGCAGGCAGCACAGCACCGGTAAAACTATTGAGCAGGTTTTAACTGAAACAGTTGAGGAAGCCTGTATAAAAACTCCCGGCAGGTTAATTATTCCAGCATTCAGCATTGGACGTACACAAGCATTGGTTTATTCACTTAATAAAATATTCAGCAAAGGGTTGCTACCGCGGGTAAAGGTATTTGTGGATAGTCCGCTGGCAATTTACGCTACTGATGTATTCCGGAAATATCATCCGCTTGTAAATGAGGAGGCCCGCGATTTTTATAATTGCGAAGGCGATGAGTTTGAATTCGAGAACCTTTTTTACACCAAAAATATAGATGAAAGCAAGGAGATCACCAATTATCTGGAACCTTGTATTATTATTTCATCTGCTGGGATGCTTGAAGGAGGCCGCATACAGGATCATTTATACTACAATATTCAAAATTACTACTGCACTATCCTGTTCATCGGATACTGTGCCAAAGGAACATTAGGCCACCGGCTGCTGCGGGGTGACCCTGTTGTTCATATCCGCGACCGCGAACTTTCGGTTTATGCAACGATAAAACAAACGGACCTCCTAAGCGGACACGCCGGGCATGCTGACCTGGTAGATTTTGTGAAAAATCAGGATCCAGCCAGGCTGAAGAATATTTTTTTAGTTCACGGCGAACCGGAGAGCATGGTTGCATTATCTCAGGAGCTGGAGCCGGAAGGTTACCAGGTTACTATTCCTGAACGTGGACAGGTTTTTGATTTGGGGTGATTGAGTATAGCAGTTATTGGGTTAATAAGTTATTGGGTTATTAGGTTATAGATTATTAGGTTATTGTGTGCAACTAATACACCAGTCTACTTCTCCATTCGGGCCTTTCTCATCTTTTGCTATAACGTATAATAAAAATGAACTACCTGTTCTTCTGCTGTTGGCTTTGTTGACCGGTAAAAATCAATTGCATAATCGTCAACTTTATCTGCCTGAACAAAAACCTCCTCAAACCCCATTTTCCTGCAATAATCGTTTGTAAATTCTATTAATCGTTTACCTACGCCTTTTCTTTGATATTCGGTTAATACGGCAAGATCGTAAATATATGCCAGTGGTTTCCGAGAATAATATTGGTCAAGAACATAAACAGTAAGGCCGGCAATTATTTTGCCTTCGGTTTTGGCTGTCACCGCAAAGAATGTTTCTTTTTTAATTAGGGATTGCAAATGTGCCTGATCCGGCCTCCTGAAGTTCTTCATTTCAAATACGTCTTCAAAAACTGTTATCAGATCATTCAGCTGTTCAAGGTCATGAGGTTTTAAAATTTGAATTTCTGTTTTCAAGTCCATAGTTCAAGGGTGATACTTTGATGATTTTTCCAGGAACCAATGTAAGGGAAAGATCATAAAAAACATTTTGTCATTGCTTTACCT
>DASWTL010000076.1:0-2474 GCA_036402155.1 Sphingobacteriaceae bacterium
TTTGCACGGGTCAGGGCACAAATAATGGGTTCACGAATAGATTTTGAAAGTTCAACCACGCTTTGAAAATCACCAGGGCTTGAGATAGGGAAGCCAGCTTCAATAATATCAACGCCAAGCGATTGCAGCGCCTCTGCAATAATAATCTTTTCAGGGGTTGTTAACTGAGAGCCTGGTACCTGCTCGCCGTCACGTAGGGTAGTATCAAATATAAATATACGGTTAGGATCGTGTAACATGATTTTTAGCGTATTGATGTAAATTTTTGTGATGAAAATTTTTGCGCTTTCATTTTCGCTTTCTTAATGCCTGATTTATAAAGTAGCTGTCCATTCGCAGGAAATATTAAAATGTTCTTTTTCATACCAAATAACTTTCTAATATATTTTCCACTGTCTTCACTTTACCTTTTTCTAAGACTATTCTTTTCTCTAAGCAAGCTGGAAGGGATGATTCATAATGTCCGACGTAAATTAAGGTCATTCCATTACTGCACAGTTCATCTACCAGTTGATTGAAGTATTGTGTTTGTGCCTGATCTAATCCCTGGCAGGGCTCATCCAGTATTAAAAGTTCCGGATTCTTGATAATCGTTCTTGCTAATAATACCAATCTTTGTTTCCCCAGCGGGAGCGTACTTAATAGATCGTTTCTGTTTTCTGCTAGGCCGAAGAATTGAATCACTTCATCTACCTGTATGCTTTTTGAATAAGGTAAATGTTTAAATAACCCTATTGTATCATAAAATCCGGATGAAATACTCTGCCAGACTGTTGATGAAGCATCAAAATACCAATGGAACTCCGGTGAAATTATACCGATACGTTGCTTGATGTCCCAAATACTTTCGCCACTCCCTCTTTTTTTGCCGAATAAATAAAACGTGTTGGCATATGACTGAGGATGATCGCCATTAATTAAACTAAGTAATGTTGATTTTCCGGATCCATTATGACCTTGCAAAAGCCATTTTTCTCCGGCCTTCACCTCCCAGTGAATATTCTTTAAAACCTGTTTTTCACCGTAACTAACATTAATTCCAACCAATTTGGCAATATTCTCTGATGAATAAACCGGTGATTGTTTTAAAAATTCCGGGAGGTCGCCGACCTGTCGATCAGGCAATGCTGATAACATTTCTCTGGAGGCGACTTCAACTAATTGCCCTTTTCTAATCTCTGCAAAACGATTAATGCATTCCGGCAGTTCATTGTCATTGGAAATTAAGATCAGCTGCACTCCATCTTCAGAAGCTTCATCCAGTAAGAAACTCAATTTCTGCCGTGAAGTGGCATCTAATCCGGTATAAGGCTGGTCCAGGATCAGCAACTGAGGCTTTAGCCAGAGCGCTTTAACCAGTTGCAGTTTTTTATGCTCCCCGCTGGATAATTCCAGCAATTGTGAATTTTTATAACCAGCGAAATCTAAGTGATCTAAGATCTTTTCCGCATCGTTAAAATTTAAGCAATGTTCCTTCCCAAAACTTATTAGTTCGGCATTTACGGTAAGGGTTTCTTTTGCCTGAAGGCTTGTATAACGTTGCTGATAATAGAAATTGGCAACGCCTTCAATGTTCTTAAATCGATACCAGCTTTCAACGTAAAATGCTTTTTGGGGTAATTTACTTTTGGCATTGAAGTTTATGGTTATTACTCCAACGGCACTTTGCAACCCCGCAATAACTTTAGCTAAAGAAGTTTTTCCAGTACCACTAATCCCTCCCAGCAACCAGTTTTCACCACGATTTATAATCCAGTTCAAATCCCTTAATACCAATTTGTGCTGGTAAAGGAGGGTTAAGTTTTGGATATGGACCAATGGTTCTGACATTATTTCGTTCAATCATTTTTTGTCAGGCTGAGCGGAGTCGAAGCCTACGTTTTGATCATAAGCATTTCGACTTCGCTCAATGTGACATAATGGTTTTATGCTGTTTTAATTGCTTTCATTGCGGTCATCGCTTTACGCAATTTGGTACCTACAATTTCTACAGGATGATTGCGCAGAACCTCATTGATAGCTACAAGTTGCTGGTTATCAACAGATCCGTCTTTACCTTCATTGAAATTTTTACCAACCAGGTCGGTGTCAACTTTCTTCATGAAATCGGCCAATAGCGGTTTGCAGGCCTGATCGAATAAGTAACAGCCATACTCTGCAGTATCAGATATTACCCGATTCATTTCGAATAATTTTTTACGTGCAATGGTATTGGCAATAAGTGGTGTTTCATGGAGTGATTCATAATATGCAGATTCAGCTTTAATACCAGCCTCAACCATGGTCTCGAACGCCAATTCTACGCCTGCCCTTACAAATGCAACCATTAACAGATAGTTGTCGAAATATTCCTGTTCGCCAATTTTAACATCACCGGCAGGGGTTTTTTCAAAAGCAGTTTCTCCTGTTTCTGCACGCCATTTCAATAAATTTTTATCACCATTTGCCCAGTCTTCCATCATGATACGACTAAA
>DASWTL010000077.1:0-3038 GCA_036402155.1 Sphingobacteriaceae bacterium
CCAAACGCTGCGGTGATGAGCTGGAGAGGTCTTGAAGGTGGTATTAAAGCCGCCAAAATGGGACATGAGGTGGTGATGAGTCCTACCACGTTCGCGTACATCGACTATATGCAGGGCGATCCGGCAATTGAACCGTCTGTATATGCCACGCTACGGTTAAATAAGGCATATCAGTTCGAGCCGCTGCCGGAAGGAGTCAATCCCGCATTAATAAAGGGTGGGCAGGCTAATTTGTGGACTGAGCAGATCTATAATATGCGCCATGCGCAATATATGACCTGGCCAAGGGGATGGGCGATCGCAGAATCTTTATGGTCGCCGTCTTCAAAAAGAAACTGGAATGATTTTGCCAATAGAGTAGAAAATCATTTTGGAAGATATGATGAAGCAGAGATAAAGTATTCTCCAAGCATATATGATCCCATTATTGCAGTTCAAAAAAATGCAAAAAATGAGTTGGTGGTTGATCTGAGCACAGAAATAAATGGGTTGGATATTTACTATACCTTCGATAATTCGTTCCCTGACAGGTTCTATCCAAAATATACATCACCAATAAGCGTTCCTAAGGATGCAGCTGCATTAAAGTTAATTACGTATCGTGGTAAAGAGCCAATTGGCCGCTTGATCACAGTGCCTGTTACAGACTTGCAGAAAAGAATAAAAAAGAAATAATATGCCTGTTAATTTTCCCGCCACCCCGTTAAACCGTTTTAGATTTATTGCTTTCCTTGAAGGATGTTCATTTCTCCTGCTTGGAATTACTATGGTTTTAAAATATAAATACGCTATGCCCGGACCCAATTATGTGGTAGGGATGGCACATGGAGTTCTTTTTATTGCCTATGTTTTTCTTTTGGCCCATGTCGCTTTCGTACACAAATGGACGGTAAAAAAAGCTTCGCTGGGTTTTCTTGCTTCCCTGGTTCCGTTCGGTACGTTTTACGCCGATCGAAAACTGTTCAGTAAGCCGTAAAACTGCTCTGATTAAGGCAAAAAATAACTGATCCGATATTGGTCGGATCAGTTTAGATATCGTTTTCCCGGAAAGTTCTGGCGGTTGAGAGCGCTACTGGCAGGCAGATTATTGCAATCTGAACCTTAAAGAAAGTGTTCTTCCGATGGCATCCAGTAATTCGGGATCTGCTTCAACGTTATTATCTTTCTGTACCCAACCTTTAATATCCTTGCAGATGGTTGTGATAACTCCGTCAAGCATAATCTGAAACTCAGTGGTTTCTTTGGTTACAGGTGCGTTCTTAATCAGCTTAAAAACGTAATCTGCATTTTTGTAAGTTACTCGTAAAGGGTGTTCCATAGTGAGATTGTGTATACTTAAACGGCATTTTTTTGTTTATTGTATGATGGTGGTGAGAAATTTATTTCTCATTTTTCAAGCTCCTGATCATTTCATTAAAACGCATTCCTTTTGCACACCCATTAACCATTTGTGCAATTCGGTTTATTCGTGTGGTGTCTGTTTTGGCGCTGTCTATCCATTTAATAAAATATTTGCGGTGCGACTCCGGAAGGCTGTTAAAGAAAGTAAAAGCTTGTTCATCATCTTCCAGGCAGGCCATGATGTCTTCCGGATAAACAAACGGACTTTTATCCTCTTCCAGTTGTACATGAAGCATGGCGCCTTCATTTTTCTGCACGGCCTTCCTTATATCTGCATTCAGAGGGAGAATGAAATTACCTTCTCCCATGGGTAACAGGCTTACCTGCTCAATACGGTAATTATCAAGGAACCCCTTTACTGTAAACGATTTTTTGGTCCCTGGTTTTAGCTGCTGCGCTATATCAGTGGGGATATCAATATATCTCCAGCCGGTTTTTTCACCTTTTTTATCGAATTTTAGTATAATGGTATTGAAAGCGATCACGCCGAAAATTAGAAATCCTGCAGAAATCCTGCAATTAAATTTAAAACTTGTTTAACAGATAAGGTTATCCAAGGTTTCCGCCAATTCTGTTAAAAAGCATTTCAGCTTGAAGTCCGGCTTTCCGCCCCAGGCTCATCCTGGCGCCTTTCTGAAAATATTTAAAACGATGGGCTGTCAGAAACTCAATAGCAGCTGTATTTTCCTGTGGAAGAATGGACACCGACTTATGTTTTAGTCTTAGTTTAAGTAATTCAATTCCGGCTAATTTATCTGTTGAGGCTACCAGACCCTCATGTAGGGTTGGAAGGTAAAACCCCAGTACCTTATTCCTGCGCAGAAAAACTTTTGCCGTAGGTAAATGATCTTGCAGGAGCAGGGTACGGTCTTCGCCTGTGATTAACTTATCCATACTTAAAATCTCTCCTGTATAATCAACGCCAAAATCATGGATATTTTCGGTTTCAGAACTAAAATTCTGTATGTCTTCATTCCTGAAGAAGTGGTATTCTGTTTCTTTTTCAAATCCAAGTTTCCTGTAAACAGGTTCGCCCAATTCTGTTGCTATCAGGGAGATAGACTGAAACCGGCCAGGATCAAGCCTTTCGCATAACACCTTCGTTATTTCGGTGCCTATTCCCCTGTTCCTATAATCTTTATGAACAATTATATGCCCAAGCCATGCTGTTGATTTGTGCCGGATGGACGCTCCAATCCCTGCAATCTGTCCGTTGATTAAAATTTTTATAGGGTTGCTGAAAGAAGATTCAATGTAAAACTGATAATGCGGTATTATATCCGGCCAGCCGTCTGGTCTCAGATCATTTAAATGTTTCAGGTCGTTTAGGGTAATTTCTGCGACTTGCATCTTATGTTTGTAAGACAAATATAGAGGTTTCCTGTAAGTGGAAATAGAGTCGTTTAATGTTAAAATGAGGTTTCCATTTTTAAGTAAAGAATGTTAAGGGTAAATAGCTTGCTTAGCTTGCCCAGATCTTGGCTCCTGAATCTTAACTCCTGGCTCCTAAATCTAACTCTAAATGCCCTCTCTCTAAAAAGGATATCCAACAGCCAGATTAAAGACCAGGTTTTCCTTACGCCAGTGTGCACTGCCAAAATCAAAATCTTTAAGAACAAAGCGTTCGCCTTCAGGAA
>DASWTL010000078.1:0-23498 GCA_036402155.1 Sphingobacteriaceae bacterium
ACGCAAACCCGGACGGCCTTTTTACCCAGCCATTTATTTGTTATTCCTGCAAAGGAATTTTGTTCCTGTATCAGATAAGGCACATTCATTTGCCCGGCAGCATATAATAGCGGCCCTGAAGCATAACCACCAACGCCAACTGCAACATCAGGTTTAAACTCTTTTATGATCTTCCTCGATTTCAGTACTGACGCAAGAAGTTTAAACGGCAGAAGCAAATTCTTCCACAGCTCCTTCCGCTGAATTCCCTGAATATCCAATCCAATAATTTTATAACCTGCAGCAGGCACTTTCTCCATTTCCATCCTTCCGTTAGCGCCAACAAACAATATTTCAGTATCCGGAGCAATACGTTTTAACGCATTGGCAATAGCAATCGCAGGGAAAATATGCCCTCCGGTACCACCACCACTTATAATTACACGTTTTGCCACTTTTAATATGCTAATTTGTCTATATGTTAATTTGTCAATGACCTCCAGTTAAACGATCCTCATACAATCTTCAACTCACAACCTTCAACCCAAACTATCCCATTGCAGGTATCTCTCCCACAATAATTTTTTCATTTTTACCGTCTAATTCCTTTTGTTTTTTCTCATCAATATCCCTGCTTACACTTAAAATGATGCCAAATGCAATACTTGTAAACAAAATAGATGTTCCTCCCATACTTACAAGCGGAAGCGGAACACCTGTTACAGGTCCAAGTCCCACTGCAACAGCCATATTAGCAAAAGCCTGAATAGTAAGGCTGAAACTTAACCCGGCCGCCAGCAATGCCCCAAAAGCTTTGGGGCTTTGTGTAACAATTAATATACATCGCCAGAGAAAAACCAGGTATAACATCACGAGCACCACTCCTCCTACTAAACCATACTCTTCAATAATAAGTGCATAAACAAAATCGGAATATGGATGTGGTAAAAAATTACGCTGCGTGCTGTTTCCCGGACCTTTACCAAAAATCCCACCCGTTGCGATAGCTATTTTTGCCTGATTAGCCTGGAATGATTTATCAGGATCTGCCCGCTCAGGGTGCATGTACGTTTCAATCCGTGACATATATGTCTTCCGCCGGGGTCCAAGCATAACCACTGCGGTAAGTAATATCATCCCACCTAAACATACCAGAGCAATTTGTTTGATACTAATTCGACCTATGATCAGCAATAAAATACTTACACCGAAAAGCATTAAAGCGGTTGAAAGGTTAGCCAGGGCAATTAATATAAAAATGGCACAAACTGCCCCCATAATAGGCACAAAAGCTTTTTTAACGTCCTTAATATTCTCCTGTTTACGGGTTAAGGTGCGGGCAAGAAAGGTGATTAATGCCAGCTTAGCCAAATCTGACGTTTGAAAAGTTTGATTAATTACCGGTATTGTCACCCATCTGCTTGCGTCATTTACAGTATTTCCAAATAGCAGGGTATAAAGCAAGAGAGGTATCGTTACAATCATTAAAACCTTTGAAATACCGGCATAATAACGGTAATCCAATAAGTGCGAAAAATACATAAGCGCCAGACCGCCAACGATCATCATTAAGTGCTTGATCAGATAGTACTCTGAGGATTTATCATTTTTATATGCAATAGTGCCGGTTGAACTGTACACAGCCAATAAGGACCATACAGACAGCAGGATCACGATTAACCAGATCCACCGGTCGCCTTTTGCTTTATTTATGATAGTTTCCATAGTTCTCAATTTGGTAATGTGGTAATTTGTTAATGTGGCAATTTGGTAATGTGGTAATTTGGTAACGTGGGATATGTTAATGTACTGAGTACACTTTCATTTGCACATTCTCTCATTATCTCATTTGCACATTCTCTCATTACCCTATTACAATTCTTTTACTGCCTGCTTAAACTGATTACCCCGGTCTTCATAATTTTTAAACAGATCAAAACTTGCACATGCCGGAGATAACAATACCGTATCGCCCTTCTTTGCTAAATGATATGCAATTTCTGTAGCTTCACTAGCAGAGAACGTGTTTACAATTACATCAACATCTTCTTCAAAAGCCTCGTGAATTCGTTTATTGTCCTTCCCCAGACATACAATAGCTTTTACCTTATTTTTTACCAGATCCTTAAGCATGGTATAATCGTTACCCTTATCAACTCCGCCAAGTATCAGAACCACATCTGATGGCATACTTTCAAGAGCATACCAGGTAGAATTCACATTTGTAGCTTTGGAATCATTAATGAAGTTAATGCCAGATATCCGCGCAACATGCTCCAGACGATGCTCAATATTTCTAAAACTTCCCATGCTTTCGCGGATGGTCTCATTACGCAACTCCAGTACCTTTGCTACTATTCCGGAAGCCATTGAGTTGTAAATGTTGTGTTTGCCCTGAAGGGCCAGATCGGTGATTGACATGGTTAAAGCTGGTTGAGTTTTTTGATTAAGATTTATGTTGATTTGATCGTCTTTAAGACAGGCGCCAGGCTCAACTACCTTATCTATAGAAAAAGGATAGGCCGTGGCTTGTGGCTGGTGTATTTTTAAACCTTCCAGGGTTTCCGGGTCGTCAGCGCAATAAATGAATACATCCGCCTTTCCCTGATTTTGAATGATACGGAACTTTGAATTGCGGTAATTCACTAAGTCATAATCATACCTGTCAAGATGATCAGGTGTAATATTCAATAATACTGCAATATCTGCCCTGAACTGATACATATTATCGAGCATAAAACTGCTGATCTCCAATACATACCAGTCGAATCTATCTGTTGCTACCTGTTTGGCAAAGCTTTTACCAATATTACCTGCCAGACCTACATTCAATCCGGCATTTTTCAGGATATGATAGGTAAGCATGGTGGTGGTGGTTTTGCCATTTGAACCTGTGATACAGATTGTTTTTGCATCTGTAAAACGGCCGGCAAATTCAATTTCTGAAATCACAGGAATACCCTTTTCAACCAGTTTTTTAATGATGGGTGCTTTTTCCGGTATCCCGGGACTTTTAATAACCTCTGTTGCGGATAGTATTTTCTCTTCAGTATGCTGATTAGCTTCATACAATATTCCGCAGGCATCAAGTTCTGCTTTGTACTTTTCAGCAATCTCCCCGGAATCAGAGACAAACACATTATATCCTCGCTTTTGAGCAAGATATGCAGCTCCCACCCCGCTCTCGCCGGCTCCCAGTACAACTATGGATTTTCCATTTCCCATTATCGAAGCTTAAGAGTTACAATAGTTAAAATAGCCAGCATGATACCAATGATCAGAAAACGCATAACGATCTTTGATTCATGATATCCCTTTTTCTGGTAGTGATGGTGTAAAGGTGACATCAGGAAAACCCTTCGACCTTCACCATACTTTCTTTTTGTGTATTTAAACCAGCCAACCTGGATGATCACCGAAACATTTTCGATCAGAAACACTCCGCAGAGAATAGGGATCAACAACTCTTTACGGATCATGATTGAAAAAGCCGCAATGATCCCGCCGATAGCCAGACTGCCTGTATCTCCCATAAATACCTGGGCCGGGAATGAATTATACCAAAGAAAACCCACACAAGCCCCAACAAATGCGCCGGCGAAAATCACCAGCTCACCTGAATTCGGTATATACATGATATTCAGATATTCGGCAATGATAGTATTACCAGATACATAAGCAAGTATGGCCAACGTAATTCCAATAATCGCCGATGTACCTGTTGCAAGACCATCAATACCATCGGTGATATTTGCTCCGTTTGACACAGCCGCGATGATGATAATCACAACGAACAGAAATACCACCAAAGCATACTTTTCGTACTCTTTACCAAAAACGCTTAATACCTTGGCGTAATCAAACTCATTATTCTTATAAAACGGCACGTTGGTTTTTGTTGACTTCAGGTTCTGGGTAAAGTAGTAAGCATTTCCTTTTTTGTGAACTTCTAAAGGTGCATCAGCAACTGCGGGAAGCTTTACCTGTTCACGCACTACAATGGCAGGATGAAAATACATCGTCCACCCTACTATCAGCGCCAGCCCAACCTGACCCATAATTTTAAACCGTCCGGCTAGACCTTCTTTATCTTTCTTGAAGACTTTTATATAATCATCAACAAAACCGATAACACCCATCCATACCGTAGTAACCAGCATCAGGATGATATAGATATTCTCAAGCTTGGCAAATAACAACGTGGGGATCAGAATTCCCAGAAGGATAATAATCCCGCCCATGGTTGGTGTACCCTGCTTATTCATCTGCCCTTCAAGACCCAGGTTCCGCACGGTTTCACCTACCTGTTTTGCACGTAGAATTTTGATCAGCCGGCTACCATACACCGTTGTAATAAATAACGATAAGATAACAGCCATAGCTGTTCTGAAAGAGATATATTGAAATACACCTGCTCCTGGAATATCGAATTGCTTATCGAGATATGTAAACAGATAGTATAACATCAGCTCAATTGATTTAAGATTTCGGCAAGTACTTTTTTATCATCAAACGGATGTTTAACCCCGTGAATTTCCTGGTATTTCTCATGACCTTTTCCGGCCAGTAGTATGATATCGCCACTTTTAGCCAAATGGCATGCTGTTCTGATAGCTTCCTTTCTGTCAATGATAGAAATTGCCTTTTTCCTGTTATGAGGCATTATGCCTTTCTCCATATCATTTATAATACTTTCCGGATCTTCAGTACGGGGATTATCTGAAGTCAGTATCACCTTATCACTCCAATCGCAGGCAACCTGGGCCATAACGGGGCGTTTTGACGTATCACGGTCCCCGCCGCAGCCTATCACCGTAATCACTTGCTCGGTTCCCTTACGTATATCTTTTATCGTACTTAAAACATTCTGTACCGCATCCGGTGTATGAGCATAATCTACAATCCCGATAATACCAGCGGGCGAGGTGATGTAATCGAACCTGCCTTCTGCACCCGGTAACCGGCTTAAAACAGTGAGAACACGAGCCCTGTCCTGCTCCAGGAGCATAGCGGTAGCATAAACTGCAAGCAAATTGTAGGCATTAAAACTGCCCACCATTTTAAACCACACGTCCTCATTATCAATATTTAAAAGCAGTCCGCTGAACTGGTTTTCGAGAACCTTGGCTCTGAAATCGGCCATATTCTTTAAGCCATAGGTTTTTTTATGTGCCCGGGTATTCTGAAGCATCACGCTTCCATTCTTATCATCGGCATTTGTTAAAGCAAATGCATTTTTATCCAGACCATCAAAGAATGCTTTCTTAGCCTTTAAATACGCATCAAACGTTTGATGAAAATCTAAATGATCATGCGTCAGATTGGTAAATATCGCACCGGAGAAATGAAGACCCTCTATGCGGTATTGGGCCACTGCATGCGAACTTACTTCCATAAAACAATAGTCGCATCCAATAGCCACCATGTCTTTCAACAATGTATTTAAAGATACAGGATCAGGAGTGGTGTGTGTAGATACAATTATCTCATCATTGATCTGGTTTTGTACAGTAGAGATCAGGCCCACTTTATAACCCAGTTCCCGAAACAACTGGAATAACAAAGTAGCAGTAGTGGTTTTACCATTAGTTCCTGTTACACCAATAAGTTTCAGATCAGAAGAAGGGTTCCCGAAGAAGTTTGAAGCCATTCGACCTAAAGCTTTCGATGTATTATCTACTTTAACGTAGGTAATTCCGGCAACCTGGTCGCCAGGAATTTCTTCGCAGATGATCACCCGGGCGCCATCTTCAATGGCCTTTTTAATATACTGATGTCCATCTGCTACAGTACCCCGGATTGCTGCAAACAAACTTCCGGAAGTTACTTTCCGCGAGTCAAAAACGATCCCGTTAACATCCAGATCTGTTGAACCGGATACTTCCTGTAATGATACTGAATAAAGAATATCTCTTAACTTCATTATTGCAGTTCTAAAACAATGGGATAACCTTTAACAATACGGGTACCGGCAGGAATTGACTGCCTAACCACTTTTCCGCTGCCTTTTACCAGGGGCCGCAGCCCGGAATTTCCTATAATATATAAGGCATCTTTCAGGCCCATTCCTAAAACATCCGGAACGGCACCCTCTGTGTAACTAACTTCCTGAGCTGGTATACCTTTATCGCTATCCAGCGTATTTGAATAATTATTATTTGATGCTAACAGCGTTTTTACTCCCAAAGCTTTATATACCCTGATCGCAGACTTTTTATCACCGGCCTTAACTTCAGGCATGTTGGTATTTCCGGCATATTGAGCGGCATCTATCCGGTTATACATCCTTGTATCACGGGAATATACCTTATCAGCAACCTCTTTGAATACAGGTCCTGCTACATCAGCTGCATAATACGATCCTTTTGACCTGTCGGGATTATGAATCACTACGATCATGGAGTATTTCGGATTATCCGCAGGGAAATAGCCGCAAAAAGAGGCCTGATACTCCCGCTTGGTGCGATATCCCGCTGACCCCTGCGCCACCTGGGCTGTTCCTGTTTTACCTGCTATTTTGTACAATGGATTTTTCAGCTTCTCTCCGGTTCCACCTTCTTCATTAACAACTCCCTCAAGCATCTGCTTTAATTTTGTAAGAGTTTTATCAGAACATATCTGATTATTAATCTCCTTTGTCCGGAAATATTCCACGGTATTACCAAACTGCCTGATCTCACGCACAAAAAGAGGAGCTACCATCCGTCCATTATTAGCAACAGCATTGTAAAATGCCAGCATCTGCAATGGGGTCATTTTCAGCTCATAACCATAAGCCATTTGCGGAAGCGTCAAACCACTCCAGCTCTTACTTTTGGGTGATTTAATCAAAGGATTTCCCTCACCAGGAATTTGCAGACCTAAAGGCTCCCCGAGGTGCAGTTCGAGAAGCCTATCTGTAAAGTCTGAAGGGTTATCCTTGTAATGGTTATAGATCATTTTTGTGATAGCGACATTGGATGATACCTCGAAAGCCTTTTTCATGGGTATCACCCCGTAACCACCTTCGTGTGAGTCCCTGATTGTATGCCGGAAAACTTTAAATTTCCCACCTTCAGTATCTACAAGATCATTCAAATCAAACTTGCCATCTTCCATAGCAACCAGGTATGACGCCAGCTTAAAAGTGGACCCCGGTTCAGCGCTTGCCGCGATAGCGTAATTAAATTTCTCCTGATAAATACTGTCAGCTACCTTGGTATAATTTGCAATCGCACGGATTTCGCCGGTAGCAACCTCCATCAAAATAACGGTACCATGATCAGCATTACTTTTGATGAGTTGTTTTTCCAGGGCGCGCTGGGTTACATCCTGCATATTGATATCGATGGTCGAGATGATATCCGAACCATCTTTCGGTGCTATTTCAATATCGCGGTTTACAGGCATCCATATTCCCCCGGCAATCCGCTGCATTAAACGCTTGCCGCTTTCACCATCAATGTAGCTGCCATATGCACCTTCAAGACCTACAGGCTGCACATTTTCATTTTTGTAACCAATTGTTCTGGCAGCAAGCGTGCGGAAAGGCATAATGCGCTTATTTTGCTGAACTGCAATCAGCCCGCCTTTGTACCGGCCCATATTAAATATTGGAAACTGCCGAATGATTTTCAGGTCCTGGTGAGTTACCCGTCTTTTCACTAAAAGATAACGCGAACGCTCGGTGCGGGCCTCCCGCAAGATCCGGGAGTATTTGGATGCCGATTTATCGCCGAAAAATTTTGATAATTTCTGAGCTAGCGAATCTACCTTTTCATAAAAAATATCGTCGTCAGCAATCCCTCCGGCCAGAAGGTCCATGCGCAATTCATATTCGGGAACGGATGTGGCCAGTAAACTCCCATCCACAGAATAGATATTACCCCTTGCAGCTTCAACATTGACGAACTTGGTAGATAAACTATCTGCCATAGCCCTCCATTTCTTGCCTTCGGAGATCTGTACATTAAATAATTTAAAAAGAACTGCAAACGCAAACAGAACGATCAGGCCAAAAGCCAGATACACACGTAACAATATGTCGGTTCTGATATTCATTCCTTTTGTTATACTTTCCCTTTTAACTTTATCTTTATTCCTTAATCCTTATTCAGTCCATTAATCCGAAACCACAATTTTCATTGGCGGAGCTACAGGTTCCATTAAACCTAATGTGTCAACCTTTTTTGCAACTTCGCTCTGGGTGCTTTTCAGCATCAGATCGGCCTTTATTGTTTTAAAATCCCAGCTCAACTCCTTCACTTCTTTGTTCAGTTTATTTATTTCACGAATACTTTTCTCGGCCAGATGGCGGTTGCCTATATAAAGCATTGCCAGAAAGGCTATATAAATTATGAAAGGAAGCATTTGCGTAGCTGCTTCCTTAGACACCACCCCTTCAGTAAAAAAGATAGTTATGAAGTTTCGCGGAAGTTCAGCCTTTACCTCAGGCTGAGCTTCCGGCTCCACTTCACCCCTGTTCAATTCATCTCTAAAATGATTGTTCATCTCTTTTCTGCTATTCTTAGTCTGGCGCTACGCGCCCTGTTATTTTGTTCAATTTCTTCTTCAGATGCCGTTACAGACTTCCTGGTTATGGCTGTTAATGGCTTTACCGGATTTCCAAAAAAATCCTTGGTCACATCCCCTCTGAATTTTCCGGTATTGATATAATTCTTTACAAGTCGATCTTCAAGTGAATGATAGGACATCACCACCAGCCGACCACCCACCTTAAGAATATCAGCAGCCTGCTCTAAAAACTCCTGCAAAGCGTCCAGTTCCTGGTTCACTTCAATCCGCAAACCCTGGAACACCTGAGCCATATATTTATTCTCTTTTCCGCGTGGGATAAGAGTTCGAATAACTTCTTTAAACTGAGAAACAGTTTCTATCGGCGCATTCAACCGCGCAGTTACAACAGTGCGGGCCAGGCTCTTAGCGTTCTTAATCTCACCATACATTCCGAATATCCGGTGAAGATCCTCTTCGCTATAGGTATTTAGTAGTTGTTTTGCCGTTATTGATGATGACTGATCCATTCGCATATCCAGATCTGCATCAAAGCGGGTGGAGAAACCACGTTCAGGCTGGTCAAATTGATGTGAGGAAACGCCAAGATCCGCGAGGATACCATCTACAGGCACGGCGTTATTCAGGCGGCAGTAATTTTTAAGATATCTGAAATTCTGATCGATGAAAGTCAGGCGATCGTCAGCAGGAATATTCCGTCTGGCGTCAGCATCCTGGTCAAAGGCCAAAAGGCGCCCCCCCGCACCTAAATGCTTAAGAATTTCTTTGGAATGTCCGCCGCCGCCAAAGGTAACATCAACATAAATACCGTCACTTTTAATTGCCAGACCTTCAATACACTCACGAAGCATTACAGGAGTATGGTAATTAGTCATCAACCCTCCTTCCTGCTCCGCCCATCACCTCTTCAGCAAGATTGGCAAAATTTTCGGGCTCATTATCTAACTGAGAGTCATAGGCATCTTTAGCCCAGACTTCTATTTTATTAAACTGACAGGACAAAACAACTTCACCGTTTATACCTGCATAATCCAATAAAGATTTCGGCAACAACACACGGTTTGCTGCATCTAGCATAAGTTCGGTAGCACCGCGGGTAAAATAACGTATAAATTCCCGGGTTCTTTTTTCATATTGATTAAGCCTGCTTAAGTCATCTACTATTTTATCCCACTCCTTTTTGGTATAGATCACCAGATGCTTCTCAAACCCACGATTTATCACAAGCCCTTCCCTCTCAGCTTCCGGAAGCTGTTTCTTGAGGTTTGAAGGGATCATCATCCGCCCTTTCGCATCAAGCTTACAATCAAATTCACCTAGAAAGTGGGACATCAGGTTTATGCACAGTTTATATCTAGAGTAAAAGTAAATACTTTTACCACTTTTTACCACATATTCCCACAAAAAGTTTTCAACAAGATGATTTTCCCCACTCAGGCATAAAAAAACCCTGCAGAATACCTGCAGGGCCAAAGTATTATAAGGCGTTGTATGATAGACCTATAGGGTTTCTAAAACCTTACAGGTCTATATTAGTCATTAATTGCTTTTACTCCGGGCAATTCTTTTCCTTCCATATATTCAAGCAGGGCTCCTCCCCCTGTAGAAACATAACTCACCTGATCTTCGAAACCAAACTTGGAAACTGCAGCTGCCGAATCGCCACCTCCTATTAATGAAAAGGCGCCATTCCGGGTAGCTTCAGCAACAGCCTCAGCAACAGATCTGGTTCCTTTTTCAAATTTTTCCATCTCAAATACCCCCATCGGACCATTCCACAATATGGTATTTGAATGCTTTATAACTGCTATAAATTCCTCTATACTCTCGGGACCAATATCCAGTCCCATCCATCCATCCGGAATGGCGTTATTCTGCGCGGTGTTTGTATTGGCATCTTTGGAAAAATTATCAGCAACAATGGAATCTGAAGGAAGCAGTAATTTTACCCCCTTTTCTTTAGCTTTAACAACAAGTTCTGCAGCCAGCTCAAGCTTATCATCTTCAACCAGCGATTTACCTATATTTCCTCCTGCCGCTTTGGCAAATGTATAGGCCATTCCGCCGCCAATAATAAGATTATCAACCTTATCCAGTAATCGTTCGATCAAAAGTATTTTATCGGAAACTTTTGCTCCACCCATAATTGCCGTAAATGGCCGCTCAGGGTTATTTAAAACTTTTTCAGCATTTTCAAGTTCTCCGGCCATTAAATAACCAAAATACTTTGCATCAGGAAAGAATTTAGCAATAACAGCCGTAGATGCATGTGCCCGGTGAGCCGTTCCGAATGCATCATTTACATACACATCCCCCAATTGGGCCAGTTTTTTAGCAAACTCTTCATCCCCTTTTTCTTCTTCCTTATAAAAACGAAGGTTTTCGAGCAGAAGCACCTGACCTGGTTTTAGTTCCGATGCAAGCTTTTTAGCGTCTTCGCCAATACAATCAGCAGCGAACTGCACATCAGTACCTAAAACCGCTGTGAGATGCTTTACAATATGTTTTAAAGAGTATTTATCTGTTGGCCCTTCTTTCGGCCTGCCCAAATGAGACATTAAAATTACCGAGCCACCGTCGCCTAATATTTTTTTTATCGTAGGCAGTGCACCCTGTATCCTGTTATCATCAGTAATATTAAATTCTGCATCAAGAGGAACATTAAAATCCACCCTGATAAGGGCCTTTTTACCAGAAAAATTAAATTGATCTATAGTTTTCATAATTTTTAGCTCTTAATATTCTCAATTAACCGATCTTCAGATACATCTGACGATGGGCGCCAATATCTTCGAGAATAAATTCATCTGAAATAAACTCAAAGCCGATACTTAAATAGAATTGATAAGCAACTTTTCTGGCATTGCACCAGATGTAATTTGCTTTCAGGCCACGAAGATAAACGATTCCAAAATTTAATACCTGATTTCCGGCACCTAAATTTCTAAAATCAGGGTGAGTAGCCATTCCGCGCAAACGGTAACCCGTTCCCGGAAAGTCGGGGTGTGACTGCTTATGAAAGGTAGCCACGCTTATTAACTGCTGAAGTCTGAAATCTCCAAGATGGAAAGTGTCCGGATCATTATCACCTTCAATATAACACTCCTCAAACGGTTTTCCTTCACGTAAAACCAGGCTTCTCAAAAGTAATGTTTGTGTAGTATCTATAAATTTTATCATACCGACATCAATGCAAACCGCTAAACAGTAAAGGGCTTTATCTTAATTTAGAAATTTTTTCCACCAGGTCTGCCAGCCGACTGGAGTAACCCATTTCATTATCGTACCAGCCCACCACTTTTACTAAACCACCTACTATGGATGTCAGTTTTGAATCAAAAACACAGGAATGTGTATTCCCAAGGATATCTACTGAAACAATGGGATCAGAGGTGTATTCCAAAATTCCTTTTAAAAACCCTTCCGACGCCGCTTTAAAAGCGGCATTGATCGCATCAATTTCCGGTTGTTTTTTCAGGATACAGGTAAAGTCAGTTAACGACCCATTTAATACAGGAACACGTATTCCGGCTCCTCCAAGTTTACCTTCAAGTTGAGGAAAAATAGTTGTAATTGCCTTTGCTGCACCGGTTGATGTTGGAATAATTGATGCCGAAGCTGCCCGGGCTCTCCTCAGATCCTTATGTGGTGCATCATGGAGATTTTGATCGCCTGTCATGGAATGTACTGTGGTGATATACCCATCTACAATACCCCAATGATCATCCAGTATCTTGACCATAGGAGCCACGTTATTGGTTGTACATGATGCATTCGATAGCACCGGAGCAGAAAGATCAATCAGATGATCATTAACTCCCAGAACAACTGTAGGAACTTCCTTGTCGGATGACGGCGCTGAAATAATTACCTGTTTCGCTCCCGCTTTAAGATGAAGTGCTGCAAGATCCTTAGTAATAAACTTCCCGGTAGACTCTATTACCAGGTCAATATCCAGTTCCTTCCATGGTAGTTTTGAAGGATCCTTTTCAGCATACACAGGAATCTTTTCACCATTCACTAACAGATCCTGGCCTTCGGCAGAAACTATACCTTTAAATTTTCCGTGTACAGAATCATACTTGAATAAATGTGCGAGAGTGGCAGGATCCGTTACATCATTTATTGCAACAACCTGAATACCAGTCTTTACAAGCAAACTACGCAAACATATACGCCCAATGCGGCCAAAGCCATTTATTGCAATTCTCATAATTAAAACCTGGTGCCAAAGTTAGAGGTTAAAGCGGGTCAAAAAACATTTTTCAATTATTTTTGACAGAACCCTATCAATTTCTATTTTTGCAGCCGCCAGGAGCATGGCCCGTTCGTCTAGGGGTTAGGACATCAGATTTTCATTCTGGCAACAGGGGTTCGATTCCCCTACGGGCTACTTAGTTAAATTAGGTTACTCCTCGTTTTAAATTAAAAGGGAAAAGCGTTAATGCCTCTTCCCTTTTCTTGTTTTTATCCGGCAGTTTTCTTTATTCTTGGATTTCAAAACCGATATACGTATATTTGGTTTTAAAAATACACGTGCTATGACTACAAAACTTACATTGACGATGGAGGACAAAGTAATTGATTCCGCCAAGAAATATGCCCGTCAGAAAGGGAAAAGTCTATCAGACATTGTAGAAAATTATTTAAAGTCTATCACTACCCAGGAGAAAGCCACACCCTCATTATCTCCCAAAGTAACTAAGTTAATGGGGGTAATTAAATTACCAAAGGATTTTGATTACAAAAAGGAACTTGGTGCCGAACTAGCTAAGAAATACAGATAGCCCAATGAAGTATATTTTTATGGATACCAATGTTGTCATTGACTTTTTAGCAGACAGACAGCCATTTGCTTTGGACGCAGCTAGACTTTTTAACCTTGCGATTGATCATAAAGCCACTATCTATATTTCAGCAGTTTCATACAACAACATATATTATATACTTCGGCAATCTCTAACTAATAACGCCACTATAAAATTATTGAAAGAGTTGGCAGAAATGACAGAAATAACTGATGTGACAGATGAAATCATCCGCCAATCTTTGAAAACAGACTTTAAGGACTATGAAGATGCAATTCAATATTATTGCGCACTTAGCCGATCCAAAGTTGATTTTATTGTTACACGTAATACCAAGGATTTTAAGAAAAGTATTTTGCCCGTGTTAACTCCGGCAGAAGCAGTGGCCTCTCTAAATATTGATATCATCTAAAAGTAAACAATAATTATTTATATACAGCAAGGAGCTACTTCCGAGCCGAATAAAGCTAATACCTGGTTAACCCTATCCATACGGAGTGTTGTTTTCCCTTGCTCCAGCTCTCTGCATCTACTTTCCTATGATATCACTATAACTTTTGACAAATCCACCACCCATAGACCCTTAAGTCCGGCATAAGTTAGCTTATCCATCCTTGCCCCGTCAAAGCAGACGGTTTTGAAAGCCCGGTAAGATTTGTTTGTCACGGAAAAAGGCAGATGGAAGGACACGTTCTTTAGTGTCGCTCCTGCAAATGATACATCATTTAACGCAGATCTGTCAAACTGGACTCCGACGAAAGTATGGCCGTCAAAACACATTCCTCTAAGGTCGGAATATTTGAAATCCACCCCGGTAAAGGTGCAGTTCTCAAAGATTGTTTTCCTAAGGTCAGTCATAGTTAACTTCACGTTAGTCAGTGCCACATCTGTAAATTTTGTTCCGGCAAGTGACGACTTATTGAAATCGGTACGTATAAGAACGGATTCATGGAAGCTCGCATGGTGATGGAAAAGGTACAATCTGTCAGGTTTGCACCATCAAATTTGGCTTCACGTACATCACTGACCTCAAACAAGCTTCCTGTAAGGTCGGCATCTGTAAAGTCGGCTCTGCACAACAAGCTATCTTTGAACTTTCCTTTATGCAAAACAGTACCCTCGAAGTCGCTCTCTTGCATGTTAACCGCAGTAAGGTTTATCGGCAGGTGAGACTCCTCCTGGCTTGTAACCTCATGCTCAGTTCGTTCAATGCTGTGAATATTGTCTACAGGCGTCTTTAAAGCCGTTTCGTTGTCACGGGATTGAAAACTCTCCGAAAAATAGTTCAAGTCAACGCCGAGAATTTCCGCCAGCCTGTTAAAAGTAACGATGTCAGGACTGGATTCTCCCCGTTCCCATTTTCCAACTGCTTGAGGGCTGATAAATAAAAGTCCGGCAAGTTGCGCTTGAGACATATTTATTTTCTTTCGTGCTTCGGCAATTTTGTTGCCGATAATTTTAGTATCTAACATAACCTATCTTCCTATTTGTTTTTTGACACTCCAAAGGTATAGGCTGTTTTTTCCAACCGAGAAAAAATATAAACACTTATAGTTGCAATTTCACTACTTATAGTTGTATTTGCCAATTTTAAGTAGTGTATATCGACTTCCAACTGCCCGAAACGAAACTCAATATACCCGGTAAGATGCAAAGCTTCCCACATGCAGAGGTTTCAAGTCAATACTCATAATTCTCCTATAGTGTACTGAAAACATATCTGATTAGTTACAAAACGGCGATTTCACCAACACATTTAATTGATAGGTTGATACTAAATGCTTAGTCTGACCTTACTTCTTCAGCATACAGACTCAATGAAATATAAAAAAGCACCTATCTTTGGGCTCAAATTTTACAATATTATATGGCAAAGGCATCTGAAGTTAAATCAGGAAATATTTTACGCTACAACGGCGAGCTGGTAACAGTTGAAGAAATGGTGCACCGTACACCAGGTAAAGGAGGGGCTTTCTACCTGGGTAAATTCCGGAATATCAAAACCGGCAAAATTGTAGAGGCTCGTTTAGGCACTGACGAGCAGGTTCAAATTTGCCGTGTAGAGACCAATGATTATCAATATTTATATGAAGAAGGCGATTATTTTGTAGTTATGGACAATGTAACTTATGATCAGTTCAATGTTCCAAAAGCGCTTTTCGGACCTGCTGCCAGATTTTTAAAAGAAGGTATGAATGTAATTGTTTCAGTAGAAAGTGAGGAGCCAATTATGGCTCAGGCGCCGAATTTTGTGGAACTTGAAATTACTTACACCGAACCGGCTGTTAAAGGCGATACCTCTTCCGGCGCTCAGAAAAATGCTACTACAGAAAACGGAGTTGAGTTAAAGGTGCCTTTGTTTGTAAATCAGGGAGATAAGATCAAAGTAGATACCCGTACAGGAGAGTATATTGAGCGTGTGAAATAAAATTTATAGAAAAAATGGCAAGTACTAAACTCACAATAAACAATAACGGTTCGGTTAGAATTGAAGGCGATTTTGAAATTGTTGACAAAGATGGGAATGTGTATGGCCTGCAAGGGCGGACTATCGTTTCTATTTGCCGTTGCGGACTTTCAAAGAACAAACCATTTTGTGATGGCTCGCACAAGGGTCATTTTGAACATGAAGCCATAGCATTCGACCTGCCTCCAAAAAAAGTTTAAGAAATAAATATCATTCCCGGATCTATACTAAATCCGGGATGATATTAAATGCGTTCAAAAACAGCTTCAGGTTGGCTTATTAGCTCCCAATAGTTCTTAAGTTAGTTTATGATTTCGATTTCTTCAATCGCTCCATATGCATTAATCCCCATTTTTCAATCTCCCTAAACATACTTTCCATAGATTTTCCATTCTCAGTCAGGCTGTACTCAACCGTTGGAGGTACAGTGGCAAAAATTTTGCGGCTAACTAACTGGTCAGCTTCAAGTGCTCTTAATTGAGTGGTGAGCATAGTTGGGGTAATACCCGCAATTTCTCTTTCCAATTCCTTAAATCTTTTGGGACTCTTTTTTATTAACGCATAAAGGATTGGAAGTTTCCACTTCCCCCCCATTAAATCTATTGAGAAGTCAATAGGACACATTTTATTTTGATCTTTCATAAAAATATTATACTGATAATCAAATTACTATAGTTTTTAATATTAATACACTTTTAGCATACTACTTGCAAAAGTATAGTAATGGTTCTAGATTTGAAAACAAATTTTGAATTGTTATGAAAAGTATCAGAATTAACTCATATGGACCGGCTGAAAACCTGGAGGTGGTAGAGGCTCCAGTACCCGGCTTTAATCAAAACGAAATACTTGTTAAGGTACATGCCGCAGCTGTTAATCATATTGATGAATTAAAAGCTTCAGGCCAGATAAAGCATATTTATCCCCTCACATTCCCATGGACACCAGGGTGTGACTTTTCAGGGATTATTCAAGCTACAGGATCAGCAGTACATGGGTTTGCTCCTGGTGATGAAGTTTATGGTAGTAACACCAATGGTGGAGCATATGCAGAATACATTGTAGTTACCCCGGAAATGATCGCTAAAAAACCTACAACCTTATCGTTCATTGAGGCTGCCTCTGTTCCGATGGCAGCAGAAACAGCAAACCAGGCTTTATTTAATTATGCCCATCTTACATCCGGGCAAAAGATACTTATACATGGGGCAGCAGGTGCTGTAGGATCGTATGCTGTACAATTAGCACATCAGGCCGGGGGCTATGTCATTGGCACTGCTTCATCGGCACATCATGAGTATTTAAAATTGCTTGGTGCTGATGAGGTAATTGATTACACAACTCCTTTTGAGAAGGTAGTACAAAATACCGATATTGTTTTTGATTTGGTTGGAGGTGAAGTACAGGAAAAATCCTTTGGGATCATAAAAGAAGGTGGTATTTTAATTGCTGTTAACCAACCTCCATCATTGGAAGCAGCAAAAGAGCATGGGATAACAGCTGTTTTCATGCATGCAAAGCCTACCAATTCCGGACTTACAAAAATTGCCTTTCTAATAGATGAAGGGAAATTAAAGACTAATATTGCCCATGTTTATGGCTTAGAAGACATTGTGCAGGCATGGATTAATATTTCATCTAATCTGGCCAATAATAAACTTCCAGCAGATTTTATCAATGCCAATTACAGGAAAAGGCATGGAAAGCATGTTATTCAGATATGAATTACAAAAACGAGTTACAGGTAATGACTCTCTATTTTAGATGCCAGGAAGTCCAGTTCATCATCAGTTAATCCCGCATCTCCACAGGTCTCCCATATATCTGTGCCGTCTTTACGCATTTGGATCCTGCATACTTCGTTTCCATCTATTAAAATTATAAAGGTATCATCCTTTTGAGGGATGATACTATAACGATATTGTTGCTTCCCAAGCGGAGCAAATTTGATTTCTAAGCTTTCCATATTTCTGGCATGGGTTAAACAAATAACGCTGAATGTTGCCGAATAGTTCTTTATTGAAGATCGTGATAAAAATCCCAGTTAATGGAACATAAAAAAAGAGCACTGTATATAACAATGCTCTTACTTCTTAAATAGGATGTATGATAGATCAGGCAACCAGATGATTATTCTGGAATTTGCGCTGGTTGTTGCACAGAAAACGTCCTTTAGTTAATTTGAAAACATTTAAGTCCTCAATTAAAATATCTTTTAATGCTTCATCAAAATTATTGCTGATATCAGCTGGTTGTTGACTTTTTATTGCTTCCATGATTCAGTTGATTTAAGTTGTATAAGTGTATTCCACAATTATGCCAACCGGGGATAACCCTCAAAAACAGCCTTTTCTGCAATATAATTGTATTTAGTTTAGGACATCCCGAAGACATATCCATAATTCAGGGGACACTTTTCATCAATGGTTGATTAAAGCCCATGGCATAGAGAGACTATTAAATCCTGGTTTTTAGATTTATACTGTAGCGTTTTTGATATCAATCTCGTTTTATACTAAAAACCAGGAATAAATTTTAAAACAACCATTATGAAAATTCAATTATCAACCATTAAAACCCCATTCCTCCTTTTCTCGTTATTATTGGCTTTTTCGCTTACCTCATGTGAAAAATCAGGAACAGATGACCAGGCTGAACAGGTTCTGGATGTTAACTTATTAAAAAGCGCTGGTAAATATTCTGACGTAATAGCCAAAAGAGAATCTGGCTCTGAGCAAACCTTTGTGATAGAAGATGTAAAAAGAGAAGGTGAATACTTGAAAATTAAAGTAAAGGGAGGGTGCTCTGCAGATGCATTTAAAATTATCTGGGATGGTTCAATTATGCTGTCTCATCCTGCCCAGGTTAGGCTGGTATTAACTCATGAATCAGATAATGATGACTGCAGCCCCACCAATGAATTTACAGTATCAATTAATCTGGCAAAAATTATAGGGTTACAAAATCAATCCGATTTCATATTTCATATTGCCAATGGTTCGATAAAAGAAGACAAATCGTTGAATCCAAATGGCAGTGTCTCTTCAAATTAGTTAGCTATAAAACCAGGAAGGCAGTAGCAGTATTATATCTGATTTATATTTTAAGCTCTTAAAAAGCGAAGCAACTTTAATGGTTCTTCGCTTTTTCAATTTTTTAACCTCTTATTTCACCGTGTCTCGCGGTTTGACCAGCATTCACCCTCCTGTAGATTCCAGCCATTTATGACGCCAGTCGCCATTAATAAAGCGTATTCAAAAACGATACTATATCATTAAAAATACCTTTACTTCAAACGTACTGACCATAACTAAATAAATTTAAGACAAAAAACCATTATTAACGGTAACTGTTCTTCAGAAAAAACCTTATGAGTAAGCAAAGTAAAAAATCCGAAGATCTATTACCAAAAGATTCAAAAAGAAAAAAGATCAAACATCCTGAAGACGATTCAGAGGCTGTTCTACATAAAAAAGACACGGTTTATTTAAAAAAGGATGCAGATTTCAAGAATATTGCTAAAAAGAAAGAAAACCAGGAGCAGCCTGTATACCCAATAAAAACACCGCCTAAAGATGTATAAAAGTTAATTTCAGGATTCAATTATAAAAGGCGCTCTGTTATGCCGCTTTTGCCTGTTCTTCTTTTTTACGGCGCTGATCCTTCAAAAATTTCAGCAACACCTTTTCGTCATGATTTAATCCCTTATCTGCCACTACATCCCGGCTCTTTGCTATCCGCTTAAGATACGGAAGCAGATCACCATTTTCATAAGCATCAAGAAGTGCAGGAAAAACATATGATTTCTTACATATCGCTCGGGTGTTCCCAAGTTTTGCCGCAACTGCATCCAACGATGCAACTACGATTTTCTTCCTCTTGATTTCGTTTTCAGGAAATTCATATGATGCCAGATTTCGGAGCATTTCGAGTGTACCGGCCCATGTTCTGAAATCCTTAGCTGTAAAATCACAACAGGTTACTTCTTTAATATATCTGTTAATCTGCCCTGAATCAATTGATTTTCTTTCACCATTTGCTGTATAGTACTGAAAAAGTTCCTGACCCGGAATATCCTTACACCTTTTAACTAACCGGGCAAGACTCTTATCAGTAAGTTCTATTTCCTGATACACCCCTTTTTTTCCTTTAAAAGCCAGTTTCATGGTATTACCATTAATTTGAATGTGCTTATTCCTAAGGGTTGTTAATCCGTATGAACCATAAAGCTGCTTGTAAGCTTCATTACCCACCCTGATGAGTGTTTTTTGCATCATATTAACTGATATGGCCAGCACTTTCCGTTCATCCATTAATTTTCTGCGGATATCTTTAATTATGTTTTTTCTAAACTCGGGAAGCTTCTCTCCAAACTCAAGAAGCCTGAAATATTTTGTCTCATTTCTTGTCCTGCTCCATTCATTATGATATCGGTACTGTTTCCGTCCGGCCTGATCAATACCGGTTGCCTGTAAATGAGCATTTGCCTTTGGGGCGATCCATACATTCATCCATGCAGGAGGAATAACCAATTTTTTAATACGATCAAGGGTGTTTTTATTAGTGATCAATTTACCCTCTTTGTCAAAATACCGGAAAGATCCATTTTTTCCACGGCGGGAAATACCAGGAACAGAATCTTCTGTATACACTAATCCGGCTTCATTCAGCAAATCTTCATATTCTGAATCCATAATTTGTAAAGCTTCAGAATACTTAAAATGTTTATCCGGTTTAGGAAAATGAATAAAAACTCACAAAAAAGCCCTGATTTATTAGGTCAGGGCAGGTTCTTGTAATGCGGGAAGAGTTATTTTATTTCCACTGAACTTTCGATGGCTTCCAAAGGCATATCCGGATCATATTCAAGAATGGCCAGCATGGAGTACTTTCCTTTAGGCACAGTTGCCGGAATCTCTAACTTAACTATCCTTTTCCCCTCCGGAAAAACTGGAAACTCTGTTTCATCGAGTTTAATTTCTTCGCCATTAGCCAGATTGGTTAATAAAAGACGGGCTTTACATTCAAGCATTGCCAATCCTGTATTTACCAGACTAAAATTGTATATGTTTTTTTGAACCTTATCAGCCTCTAATGATATTGCACGAGCCTCTTTCTTATTGAGTGCGAGCGGAGTTTGATAAACATGTATTCCTATTCTGTATACCTCGCGAATGGTTGCTTTCATTTTAGCCCCCTTAGCATCGTCCCCTGTTTGCTCCAGAACATTTTGAATGAATATCATAGACCATTTCATTTCGTTGGCGGTCTTGGGATCTGAAGGAGCGGTTAAGGTAACACGAACATCCCGGGATTTTTGTGGCTCAATCTCTACAACAGAATTATCAAAAGAGATCCATTTGGAACACGACCGATCAATTGTTCCGGGTTGAAAATATTTATGGCCGCCAATGCTGTCTCTCAACCAGTCACCAAGCGTTAATTGATAATTTTGTTTCTTGTCCGAAAGGTTGGTTATAGTGATTATCTGTGTAGAAATCCCCCCTGGATTTACATTAAAGCTTAAGATGGTTGGATTTACATTGATCCGCTGAGCCATTATCGAATGAGATAATAAGACTAAACAGAATATAGATAAAAACGCAACGCTCTTTTTAAATTTCTTCATCTGATATTGAATACAAGCACAAGTTACTAAGTTAACTGCTTTATTTTAAAAAAATTACTTTAGTGAAATATTTTTACAATATTTCTAAACATATTACGTAGTTAGGTGTATCATCCCCGATATGAAGGATAAAATTTACTGGCACCGAGTTTGTTTTATCAATTTGATTAAGTATATATGATGTAGTTTTAAATTCACCATCCCAATAATCTATAAAGTGTGAAGAATATTTACTTGTTATTTTTAATTGTTTTTGGTTTTAACATCCCGGTTTTTGCTCAGGTTGAGCCTCCTTTACCTTCCCCTTGCTATAGTTATGGCCCGGGGGCAAAAAACAATATGACCGTAACCGGATCAACAACATTCACTTTTAACAGCATAGCAGATTTCGAATCGCCGCAGTCATCAAATACCATAACAGTTAATGTTGAGTCTACTTTAGGTTACAGGCTATATATAGCAGGGGTAGTAACGGCAGTAAGTGCATCCTCGACGAATGATCCTATACCGGTAAATGCATTTTCAATCTCCTCAACCAATCGCGGCACCTCTCCTGCTTCTGTTACGCTGTCAGAATCTTATATGGAAGTGGCATATCAAGGTACTAAAACTTCCGGAACTACCCACGTTTTAACAATTACCCGAAATGCATTAAATGACTATAAGCAAGCACCAGGCACCCATACGCTAACATTGCACATTCGATATTGCCAATTTTTATGAGCCGGAGCATGAAATATATCGTCTTTTTAATACTCCTTTGGGGATCAGATGGTCTGGCTCAAACCAGATATTTAATGAAAACAGTTGATATTGTCATTCCCACGGTATTGGATCTGCAAATTACAACCGGGGCTAATCCAATAGTAGATTTTAACGAGACTGGCAAGATTGATGCAGGAATAGAACTTCAATCTGCCACCTCCATCACTTACCGGTCAAACAAAGCGTGGTTTATAACCATTCAGGCTGCCAATGCTAATTTTTCCGGCGGATTGGCTGGCACACCAATGCCGGCATCTGTTATTGGCTATCGATTAAGCGGCACCGGGAATAATTATACTGCACTAACAGCAACAGCTCAGCCTCTGGTAGCTACAACATCATCAAAAAATGTTCGTGGAACTGGTTCTTATAGTCTGGATTTCCGGATTGACCCTGGCTATATTTACCCACCTGCTCAGGATTATACACTACAGATAATATACACTATCAGTAACTTATAAAAATTATAAGTAACTATTTATTATAAGCCTCCGTAAACACGGGGGTGAAACACGCAGTTATACTTCTGTTCCTTTGCATTTTTTCAGGCAGCATCTGTCTGGCGCAAGGTCCTGCATCTAACGGAAGCCGTGCTACTGCAACCAGCGAGATAAGGGTTAGTATTCCTTCATTCGCTGTTATCAACCTTGCCAAAAACAACTCAAAATCAGTTGATTACAACACATCTGCCAATTTTAAAGACATTAAACTTAATTCTGCGACTAAGGTAGAAGCCAATAATAAATGGTCAGTTAACGTGATCAGGGAAAATAACACCTCACCAGATAATGAGCCAAGCAAGAGTTCATCTCCAACATATACAGTGATTTACGTCACCACGCAAATCTGATAAGCAAATACAACCGATTTCCAGGCCATATATCCTAGTTCGATATAGTGTGTTACTTTTCTACATAATTCCCCATTATTCCCCAATCAGGGAATAATTCCCCACATTGACTTTTCCCCATCCAGGAATAACGGCGCTTAAACACCATTTCATGAACTTTTCTTATTTGGCACAACTCTGGCTTTATACCAGCAGAACTAAGTTGACGCTCTTAACTTAATTCTTTAAAAAGATAAAAAAATGAAAAAAGTAATATTCGCAGCATCATTTATCATTGCATCACTGATCTTAACTGATGCTAATGCTCAACTTGGTACTGCAGCCCCTACGGCAACATTCTCTGTCAAGATTTCTGAAGTACTTGACCTGGCTGTAACCAGCGGTTCTTCTAATACTTTTGACTTTAACAGTATTGCTAAAATAGATGAGGGTATTGAAACTCAGAATGCCGTTACGTTAACTTATAAATCAAACAAACCATGGTTT
>DASWTL010000079.1:0-23808 GCA_036402155.1 Sphingobacteriaceae bacterium
ATAATTATAGTGAGGTTGAAAAGGAATTTAAAAAAGGCCATAGTAAAATGGTAATGATCATTCCCCGGGATTTTAACGGCAGTCTGCATCATAGCAATGAAACCCAGGTACAGCTTATTGCCGACGCCTCCGATCCGAATGTCGCCAATACATTAACTAATTACGCATCAGCTATCATTAATGATTTCCAGCAACGGTTTACAGGCAACAAAGAGCTTCCCTATATTATCCATACTGAAATCCGGATGCTTTACAATCCTCAGCTAAAAGGTGCCTACAGCTTTGTTCCGGGAGTTATGTCTATGGTACTGATGCTGGTTTGTACCATGATGACTGCCATTACCATTGTGCGAGAAAAAGAAATGGGCACGATGGAAGTGATGCTGGTATCGCCTATAAAACCACTTAAAATTATTACGGCAAAGGCTGTCCCATATCTTATCCTTTCTATAGTTAACATTGCAAGCATTTTGTTATTAAGCGTTTTTGTACTTGATGTACCAATTAAAGGCAACCTGGTTTTATTGGTTTTAGAAAGCATTCTGTTTATAATCACCTGTTTATCACTTGGGCTGCTTATCTCTTCTATCACAGCCTCTCAGCAAACAGCCATGTTCATTTCCTTAACCGGAATGTTCTTACCTACAGTTATGCTAAGCGGCTTTATGTTCCCTATCGAAAATATGCCCCTTCCGTTACAGATCATTTCGAATATCGTACCGGCAAAATGGTATTACATTATTGTTAAATCTGTGATGATTAAGGGTGTTGGTATGCATGCTATCTGGAAAGAAACACTCATACTTACGGGAATGACCATATTTCTCCTGGTTCTAAGCATGAAAAAATTTAAAATCAGGCTATCATGAGGACATTGAAATTTTTGCTTCAAAAAGAGTTCAGCCAGATATTCCGCAATCCGGCAATTCTCCGGATCATTTTTATCATGCCTGTTATGCAACTGATCCTGCTACCATGGGCTGCTGATTATGAAATGAAGAACATCAAACTTTCGGTAGTAGATCATGATCATTCGACCTACTCCGCACAGCTAATCTCTAAAATCACCTCGTCAGGATATTTCCTTTTGCAAAGCCATACTTCATCCTACCCTCAGGCAATGGATGACATTGAAAAAGACAAATCTGACCTGATTCTTGAAATACCTGCTTCTTTTGAGAAAGACCTGGTTAAGGAAGATGAAAGCACACTTTTTATGGCTGTGAATGCAATAAATGGTGTAAAAGCTAATCTCGGGGGTGCCTATCTCCGTTATATTATTCAGGATTTTAATCGTGAAGTACGGCTTAAATGGATACAACTTCCAAGACTAAGTCCAATACCTGTTATTGAGGTAACTACCTTAAACCGTTTTAACCCACTGATGAATTATAAATACTTTATGGTTCCCGGAATCCTGGTTATCCTGGTAACTATGGTAGGTTCATTTTTAAGTGCGCTGAATATTGTAAGGGAAAAAGAAATTGGCACTATTGAGCAGATTAATGTAACCCCAATAAAAAAATACCATTTTATTTTAGGTAAACTTATACCGTTCTGGATTCTCGGAATGCTCGTTCTAACTGTAGGAATGTTTATTTCCTGGCTGTTTTACAATATTCTGCCTGCCGGAAGCTTCCTTGTTATTTACGTATTTGCAGCTATTTATATGATAGCTATACTAGGGTTGGGACTGCTGGTATCAACCTATACATCAAACCAACAGCAGGCTATGCTTATCTCGTTTTTTATGATGATGATCTTTATCCTGCTCGGCGGGCTTTATACCTCGATTGACAGTATGCCTTTATGGGCGCAATACTTCACCCGCATAAACCCGGTTTCTTATTTTATTGAAGTTATGCGCATGGTGGTGCTTAAGGGAAGCGGCCTGAGTGACATCAGTAAACATATTTATATAATGATGGGATTTGCTGCACTGTTTAATATCTGGGCGATTTTAAATTACCGGAAAAGGAATTAAACATATCACTGAAAAACTGTATCAGGGGTACTTAATCTCTGCTTATTTTTTAATTCATATTTCCGCGTTTCAGGCGGAATTTTCGTGAACTGTCAAAGTAATCGTCCAGTGTCTGAATATCAAACTCGCGAAGCAACTGATTGATATTCAGATTTCCATCTTCAGAAGAAACCAGGACGGGACCCAGATTTCCCGGATCCTTAATGGTAACGGAATTGCCATATTTTGCTTTCAGTGCACTCAGTTTTCCAAAATTATACCCCAGGTGCACCAGCTCTGAATTAAGATTAATTGAAGCAACAGAATAGTTAAAATAATTAGTAGTACTTGCAACAACCTCTCCCAATGGATCGCGGATCTGTGACAACGTGCCCTTTCCGCTTATTGCCCCCACAAAGAAAGACCGGCATGCATATGCCCAGTTGCTCTGCATCTGACCACCATGATACATGGACGGAAAAAGCAATAAGTCAGGTTTCTGGTCAGCAACCTGTTCAAGGAGTTCATCAAAATTCAAGTCAAAACAAATAACCATGGCAACCCTCCCAAAATCACATTCAAAAACCGGCGCCTTATTACCGGCGATAATACCACTTTCCATTTCACCTATTGTGGGAAAGTTTTTGTCATATATTCCAAGCAAATCTCCCCTGCGATCTAACATAATAGCGGAATTACGCAGATTGCCGGCATGATCGCGACGAAGAGTGCCATAAGCCACATAACAATTATGCTTTTTTGCTATTGATGACAGGTAAGTTTGTAATTGGTCTCCACGAATTGCGATGTACTCCTCCTGAACCTTTGAGCTAAAGCCACTTGGGATATCGAAAAACTCAGGCAATAATATCACATCCGGTTTATCAGGTAAAACTTGCTTTAACTGATTACCCCAAAAAAGTATCATTTCCTCAACTACCTTTTGCATATCCTTTCGTCCTGAAAATGACGGTGCAGCGGTTCCAATGGTCCCAATCCTTACGTGACCTGCACCTGTAACGGAACTGGTCTTCAAAACCATTAACAATATAATCGTAAAGATGACTTTAACAGAATATGACTTATCTCTAATCATAATATTATGGATTGATTTCAAGGTTTCCAGAAGCAATATACCACTATTTGATGGAACTATTCAAAACTGAGATCAGGCAATGTAACATAATAATGCATCCTATATCTAATTAGCACTATCTGTTTCGCGATGATATTATTATCCGAATGTCATTTTAACATCACAGCTACTAGAAATCCAATTTTAATCACACACATCAAATAATAATTTCTAGATTTGTTGACTTTATCAACGATTGTAATGAGCAACGAAATTGGAATATGTGCAGGATTTATTATAGGCTCTACCAGGCGTGTAATCTTAAAGGAACTGAATGCTGCCTTCATTGAACATAAGATTCCACTGACTATTGAACAATATATTTTCCTACATACACTGAAGCGTCAGGATGGTGAAGTTACCCAGCAGGATATGGCTAATTTAACCTGTAAAGACAAATCAGCTGTATTGAGAACCATAGATATCCTTGAAAAAATGGGACTTGTACAACGTTTGGGTGATTCGGAAGACAGAAGAAAAAAGATCCTGAAGCTTACTCCCAAGTGTATAAAGACTTTTGATCAGATTCTTGAGATAGAAAATTGTACCATGAATAAATTAACCTCCGGCATTTGCCGTGAAGATTATGAAGCCATGGTAAGAGTAATGACCCAGATTCAGCAAAATGCCCATCCAAACAATAAGTAAATCAATGAACATTCATCTAAGAGCGATTATTACAATATTTTTTTTAGCCCCTTTGGTTTTCAGCTCATGCAGCAATAGTAAGGGCGGGAATACTGCACCAGATCCTAATCAGGTAAAAGCATACCAGGTTATTACTATTGCCGAGCAGAATGCCCGGCTTAGTTCTGATTTCCCTGCCACCATTGAAGGACAGCAAACTGTAGAGATCCGCCCAAGAATAAGCGGCTATGTTCAACAGATCTTCGTTGATGAAGGAGCCATAGTAAAAAAAGGCCAGACGCTTTTCCGGATTAATGCAGATGAATTTATACAGCAAGTACGTTCTGCTGCAGCGAATGTAAAAATTGCGCAGGCCAATGTAAACGCAGCACAAATGCAGGTTAACAAGGTAAAACCATTGGTAGAGAAAGATATCATCAGCAAGTTTGAATTGGAAAGTGCTGAATACAATGTACAATCAGCGAAAGCTTCTCTGGCACAGGCTCAGGCACAACTAAGCAATGCGAAAACAAATCTTAGTTACAGTTATGTTACCAGTCCTGTAAATGGAGTGATCGGCAGAATTCCATATAAAATAGGCGCCCTGGTTAGCAGTACCATTCCTGAACCTTTAACAACCGTCTCGAATATCAGCAAGGTTTACGCTTATTTCTCGATGAACGAAAAACAGCTTCTGGAATTCACAAGAGCTACACCTGGCGCTTCACTCCAGGAAAAGCTGGCAAAGCTCCCTCCTGTTCAACTTATTTTATCTGACGGTACAGAATATGACACTTCTGGTAAAATTGAGACTGCAAGTGGTTTAATTAACAGCGAAACAGGTTCATCCAGCCTTCGTGCCACTTTCGCAAATCCGGGAGGGTTATTAAGAAGTGGCAGTACCGGAACAGTGCGCCTGCCTGTAACACTTAACCGGGCGCTGCTGGTACCACAAAAAGCTACTTATGATTTACAGGGAAAACACTACGTATATGTTCTGGGTGCGGATAGCCTGGTTACGTCAGTTCCGGTACAGGTGAATGCATCGGCAGCCGGGCATTCATTTGTAGTAGAGAGCGGCTTAAAAGCCGGTGACCGGATAGTAATTGAAGGAATAGCCGGTTTGCGTGAAGGAGCCAAAATAAAACCGGTTATTGTAAATGCCGACAGTGTTTTTAAAAGTCAGGAGCAAACTGCTCAATCTCTTAATCAATAGTTCCATAACCCGGCATCCCTGATCATATTATTTAAAATTTATGTTTAAGACTTTTATAGACAGGCCTGTACTCTCTACTGTAATATCTATTCTCATTGTTATACTTGGTATTCTGGGGTTAACCACCCTCCCTATTTCCCAGTATCCGGATATTGCTCCTCCAACCATCCAGGTTTCTGCTTCTTACCAGGGGGCAAATGCTGATGTAGTGATGAACAGCGTTGTGATTCCGCTTGAGGAGCAGATTAACGGGGTGGAGAATATGACTTACATGACATCCTCTGCCGGAAACGATGGTTCTGCTGTAATTACCGTAAATTTCAAACTCGGTACAAATCCCGACCAGGCAGCTGTAAACGTCCAAAACCGGGTAGCCCGGGCTACCAGCCTACTACCTCAGGAAGTTATTCGTGCAGGTGTTACTACCACTAAACGTCAAAGCAGTAACCTGGTGATCTTTTCCCTTTACAGCGATGATCCGGAGTATGACCAAACATTCCTGCAAAATTATACCAGTATTAATATTATCCCGCAGATAAAACGGATTCCCGGTGTTGGCGATGCCACCGTATTTGGCCAAATGGAATATTCCATGCGTATCTGGCTAAAGCCTGATGTTATGGCTTCTTACAAGCTTATACCGTCAGATATTAACATGGCTCTGGCCGAGCAGAATGTGGAAGCGGCTCCCGGACAGTTTGGTGAGCGGGGCGGGCAATCATTTCAATATGTAATTAAATACAAAGGGCGCTTAAAAAATGTGGATGAGTTTGGCAATATCATTATCAGATCTACCGGAAATGGCCAGGTATTAAGGCTTAAAGATGTAGCAAGGGTAGAACTGGGAGCCATAAGTTATGCCAGTACAACTAAAACTAATGGAAAACCATCCATTGGTGTAGCGATTGCCCAAACAGCCGGATCTAATGCTAAAGATGTAATAGATGGCACTATAAAGGAACTTGAAAAAGCAGCTACAATCTTTCCAAAAGGAATTCATTACACCACTCTTATTAATATTAATGAGTTTCTGGATGCATCCATAGATAAAGTATTAAAAACTTTATTGGAAGCATTTATTCTGGTTTTTATTGTGGTTTTTATTTTCCTTCAGGACTTCAGATCAACACTTATACCTGCCATTGCTGTTCCTGTGGCAATTATCGGAACCTTCTTTTTTCTTGGCTTATTTGGATTTACCATTAACCTGCTTACTTTATTTGCAATGGTACTGGCCATTGGTATTGTGGTAGATGATGCCATTGTGGTTGTTGAGGCTGTCCACGCCAAACTCGATCATGGCTATACATCTGCTAAAAAAGCTACTATTGATGCCATGAGCGAGATTTCGGGAGCTATTATATCTATTACTCTTATAATGGCCGCCGTATTTGTTCCGGTTTCATTTATAACCGGCTCGGCAGGAGTTTTTTACAAGCAGTTTGGTTTAACTCTGGCCATAGCAATCATTCTTTCCGCAGTAAATGCACTTACTTTAAGTCCGGCTCTATGTGCCATATTCCTGAAGCCCCATAAGGAAGATGAAAATCATCCGAAAAGAAATTTCCTGCAAAGATTTTATACAGGGTTTAATACGGCATTCGAAGTAACAACAGAAAAATACAGGCGCTCCGTAAGTTTTCTAATCGGACGAAAATGGATAGCTATTGCGGGAATAGTTGTCTTTTCCGGAATTTTCATTTTCCTCATAAAAACAACACCCACGGCATTTGTGCCGGCAGAAGACATGGGTGTGGTCATGTCTGATATCAGTCTTGCCCCCGGTTCTTCGCAGGAACGGGCAAATGAAATAATTAAAGAAGTAGCCACTATTGCCGGAACGATTCCGGAAGTAAAAGAAATTCTACGAATTACCGGTCGCGGAATGATCAGCGGCGTTGGAAGCAACTACGGAATGGTGATCATGAAGCTTAAGCCATGGTCAGAGCGAAAAGAGAAAGGCCAGGATGTACAGGCAATAATTGGTAAAATGTTTGCAAAGACAGCAAATATCCGGGATGCAAAAATTATATTTTTTGGCGCACCCACCATACAAGGATTCGGGATTTCAGGTGGGTTTGAATTCCAGCTGCAAGATCGTAGCGGCGGAGATATTGCCAAATTTTACAAAGTCAGCACAGATTTCCTGGCTGCATTAAGTCAGCGTCCTGAAATACTTTATGCAAATACATCATTCAACCCCAACTTTCCTCAATATCAGATTGATGTAAATGTGGCCCGGGCTAAAGAAGCCGGATTATCAGTTAATGATATTTTAAATACCATGCAGGGTTATTATGGAGGTGTATATTCGTCCAATTTCAACCAGTTTGGTAAGCAATACCGGGTAATGTATCAGGCAGATCCTGCATTCAGAGCCAATATAGAAAGCCTAAACAGCATCTATGTTCGCAATTCTAAAGGAACAATGGC
Source organism: Sphingobacteriaceae bacterium (assembly GCA_036402155.1). Taxonomy (GTDB): domain Bacteria; phylum Bacteroidota; class Bacteroidia; order Sphingobacteriales; family Sphingobacteriaceae; genus DASWTL01. The sequence continues at coordinate 7,375 of DASWTL010000079.1, forward strand.
TCCTATCGGAGAATTTATCACCCTCGAAAAGACCTATGGCCCCCAGTCTATTTCCAGATTCAACCTGTTTACTTCCATGAGTGTATCCGGAACTCCTAAACCAGGATTCAGTTCGGGAGATGCAATAAAAGCAGTGGAAGAGGTTGCTGCACAAACGCTTCCGGCAGGTTATGGTTATGAATTTTCAGGAATGTCGAGGGAAGAATTAGCTGCAGGAGGACAAACCCTATTTATTTTCCTTCTGGTGATCGTATTTGTATTCTTCCTTTTAAGTGCGCAATATGAAAGTTACGTTCTCCCTTTCGCGGTACTGCTCTCTTTGCCCATTGGTATAGCCGGAGCATTTATTTTCGCAAAGTTATTTGGCATCACCAATAATATTTATGTTCAGATAACACTGATCATGCTGGTGGGGTTACTTGCTAAAAATGCAATCCTTATTGTAGAATTTGCAGCAGCACGAAGACGACAGGGCATGTCGATAGCAGAAGCTGCCCTGGCCGGTGCACAAGCAAGATTAAGGCCTATTCTGATGACCTCATTCGCATTTATATTAGGTTTAGTTCCACTGATGTTGTCAACAGGTGCAGGTGCAGCCGGTAATAAATCAATTGGAACAGGCGCTGTGGGAGGAATGTTAATCGGGACTGTTCTGGGTGTTTTTGTCATTCCCATATTATTTATCATTTTCCAGACACTCCAGGAACGGATCAGCGGGCCACCCCGGTTGTCAGAGAATGATGAAGTTACTGCATCCCAAAATCAAGTTTAGTACCTGATAATTGTTAATACATGAACAATCTAAATAAAAAGTATTCCCTGTTATTAGTAGCATTTACCCTGGCATTTACATCCTGCCAGGTAGCCCGCACTTATCAATCGCCTGAAGTTAATACAGGCTCTTTGTATAGAGATGCAGCATCAGCCGATACTACAACAATAGCCGACTTACCCTGGAAGGATCTTTTTAAAGACCAACAATTGCAGAAGCTAATAGATGAAGGCTTAACTCATAATATTAACCTGCAGATAGCATATACACGCATCCGGTCAGCCGAATCCTATTTTAAACAAAGCAGGGCCGCCTTGCTCCCTGGCGTAAATGCAAATGCCGGAATTAATTTAAACAAACTCTCTGATGCACAAGGCGGTGATTTTATTAACAATACACGGGTGTATCAACTTGGTCTGAGTTCCAGCTGGGAGGCAGATCTTTGGGGGAAACTAGGCAGCACCAGGCGTGCTAATCTGGCTACAGTATTACAAAATAAAGCATATTCAAGAGCTGTTCAAACAGGCCTGATATCTACCATTGCGAACTATTATTACTCTCTTCTTGCCCTGGATCAGCAACTGACAATTACTGAACAAACTGTAAAGAACTGGATACAATCGGTTGAAACCATGCGTGCATTAAAGGAGGCCGCTGTAGTAACCGGCGCTGCGGTTGTTCAAAGTGAAGCTAACCGGTACGCTGTAGAAGTAACTATCCCGGATCTTAAACAACGAATAAGGGAAACAGAAAATGCCCTAAGTATTATATTAGGAAGGGCTCCCGGGGCAATTGAACGATCCGATCTTAATTCTCAGATAGTACCCGAAGTGCTTAACACCGGTGTACCGGCACAACTTCTTAGTCGTAGACCGGATGTACAACAGGCTGAATATAATTACAGATATTATTTTGAGAATATCAATGTTGCAAAAAGCTATTTTTATCCTGCTTTAACAATTTCCGCGTCCGGTGGCCTGTCAAATACTTCACTTTCTAATTTTTTCAGTGCCGGCTCTATATTCGGGAATCTCGCGGGAGGCTTAACCCAGCCGATCTTTAACAAGCGCATAAACAAAACCCGGTTGGAGGTTGCCCTGGCCGCACAAGACGAAGCATTATTATCGTTTAAAAACAGCCTTTTAAGTGCGGGTCAGGAAGTTTCTGATGCTATGTCAGCATATCAATCAGCACAGGAGAAAAATGAAACACGGACAAAACAACTTGCTTCACTTCAGAAATCAATTGAATATACCCAGGAACTATTAAAATACGGCTCAGCAAACTATACTGAAGTAATTAACGCACAGCAAAGCTATCTGGGGGCACAACTTAACCGGGTAAATGATCGATTGCAACAATTGCAGGCTGTGGTGGAGTTATACAGAGCGCTTGGTGGAGGATTGAAGTAAGGCTCAATGGATAAGAAGGTTAAAATATTTCGTAACTATCTTATTTCACGCTTATAAAAGTCTGGTGAGCGATTACTCACCCTTTTTATCTTCCTTCACTCCTCTTTTATAAATAATGAGTCCGTTAAGAAAATTACGTAAGATCTGATCGCCGCAGGGCTTAAAGTTAGGGTGATCTTCACTTCTGAAGAACGACCCGAGTTCAGATGGAGTCATCTTAAAATCAACCAGCTTAAGAATTTCTATGATCTCATCATTTCTTAGCTGAAGTGCTACCCGCAGTTTTTTAAGAATATCGTTATTGCTCATGATTTGAAGAATAGATCGGCAAAAATACTTCTAAATTCTATAACATTCTGAACAAAATAATGTGCTTTGTTGCATCTGCTCATATTAGAATTCAGTAGAAAAATCGGATGATTTTAGTTTAATCATGGATGTCGTCTAAAAATATCATTTAATTAAATTATTTTGGTATAAAAAACATTACTAACCACATGCAATTCATGAAAAGACTCCTTCTTTTTCTTGCTCTGATAGTTACTACCACCGCATACGCACAAAAAACCGAAGACACTAAGCTAAAGCGCCAGCTGCAGGAACTTATGAAAGATTTTAACGGACGTGCAGGCATTTATGTTAAGAATTTACGGACGGGTAAAACTGCTTCAATCAATGGCGATGAGATGTTCCCTACAGCAAGCATGATCAAAGTGCCTATCATGTGCGGTGTTTTTGACGAGATACAAAAAGGAAATCTAACCTATCAACAGGAACTCATTTACAAGGACAGCTTACTTTATGCAGGTGAGGATATTTTAGGATCATTCAAAGACGGGGAGAAAATCAGACTGAGCAAAGTGCAAATGCTAAGCATTACTACCAGTGATAATACGGCAAGTTTGTGGCTGCAAAAGCTTGTTGGAGGCGAGAATATCAATAACTGGTTACAGGAAAATGGATTTGACAGTCTCCGTGTTAATTCACGTATACCGGCAAGAAGACAAAACTGGAAAGAATATGGCTGGGGTCAAACCACGCCGCGTGAAATGGCAAGCCTGTTGGAAAAAATAAGGGATGGCAAGGTTGTCAGCCCTGCAGCAAGCGAACGAATGTACCGAAATTTGATACGAATTTACCACGATGGACATGCATTATCACAAATTCCTCCGTATGTTCAGGTGGCGTCTAAGCAAGGTGCGGTGGACAGAGCACGTTCGGAAGTGGTGTTGGTGAATGCTCCACATGGCGATTACGTTTTTTGCATTGCTACAAAAAACCAGAAAGACACCAGCTGGACCTCAAAAAATGAAGGCTACCAGCTCATTACCAATGTCTCAGCACTTTTGTGGAAGTATTTTGAACCGAGATCATCATGGAAACCAGCGGATGGAATCGAACAATTTCAGAAATAAATTAAACTGCTAACTATTAGCATGGCGATTTAAAATTTGCTTCATCGCCTTAATCTCTGATTCATTTACGGATATTGAAGTATCTGCATCATCCATGCGTTTATTAATAAACTTCATATGACTTTCTACAGTTATCCTTGCAGATGAATGGAATTCTCTTGCTCCGGTTTCCTTTACAATTTGTTCAATATTATTACTGCGGACACCGCTTCCCGGCATAATAACGATCCGGTCATCCGCTTTTTTTACCAATTCGGCAATCAATGGCAAATTACCGGATGCAACAGGTACTTGTCCACTGGTCAAAATTCTTTCGCAACCCATGTCAATTATATCTTCCATTGCCTCAAAAGGATCCAGACACCTGTCAAACGCCCTGTGAAAAGTTACTTCCATAGGGTAAGCCAGTTCCGTTAGCTGCATGCACCGGACTTTATCTACACTCCCATCCGGATTAAGAATACCAAAAACCACGCCTTCAAATCCCAGATCTTTGCATAACAAAACATCCTTCTTCATCACTTCAAATTCACCATCTGTATAAAGAAAATCACCACCACGGGGACGAATAATAGGATACACGGGTATTTCTATTTCCTGTCTTACCATTTTCAATACTCCGTAACTTTGCGTAGTGCCACCCTCTGCAGCATTATCACACAACTCTATCCGGTCGGCCCCTGAATGAAAGGCAAGTAAGGCAGAAGCATAATTAAAAACGGCTATTTCTAAAAGCATAGGCATAAATTAAAAAGATATTGCGAGAGTATAAAGTCTGCACTAATTAAGGTTCCAGATCAGAATGGCTTTTTAACATCCCAATAAAATGATCCGTTAATTTAATGCTGTTTATTTTTAAGTATTTAATTATATCATTCCCCAGCCTCGTATTGATGTGATTGTAAAGTACAGCTTTGTTGATGGTCAGAAAGCCAACGCGGTCAATTAATTCGGGACGGGAAATATTTGCTTCAACCGGAGCGTAAACTACACAATTAGTAAAGCTGGTACCTAATTCACTATCTAATAAAAATGACGGCCCATTCTTATTTATGAGGGCTTCAAATTTGCAATTGCTGAAAGTTAATGCCCCGGGCAATTCTTTTGAATCGCTGCCAGTTAATCCGGCTATTTTAGATTGCTCAACATACACCTCTACTATATTGCCTCCAAAATTCGCTACCAGATCGTTACAACGCGTCATCCTTACTTCCGGATAAAGCGCGTATCCATCCTGATACCTGTTTTGGCTTTTACTGTTGATCTGAAAATGTGTTCCTCCGCCTGAAACAGATTCTTGTGAAAGATCTTCTAACTGAATATCCTCAAATATCATTTTGCAGTTTGACTTTAGCTGTACATGATCATAGCTGCCTGATTTAGCCAGTTTAAAGTTCTGCGGATCGGGAATTTGTAAAATACGAATCCCTTGCTCCCGTCCTTCTGTCATAATATTCCGAAATTCGAGGTGATAAGGAAAGAATACACGATGCCCGCCTGTAGTTTGGGAAAAGGGAGATACCTTCATTAACCAGCCAGTACTTTTAGAATAAGGGATCGAATGGAAATCAATTACCATATCTTCCACTTTTATGGTGCGACCATATCCGATGGGATATTTGTAATCAAAATCATCAGCAGTAAACGATAAGATCGCGGTCTCGCCTTGTGCAGCCGGCGCATGACGACAGTTTCGTATCCGGATATCACCATCCCACTTCGCGCCATAATCTCTCCGGAATGTGATAAAATTATTGTTGCGGCAAATGGTATTCTCAACAAATAAATCGCCGCCGCCGGTTATCGTAATTCCATTGGTTCCGACTTTGGAATCTTTAATATACAGGTTCCAGCAATAGAAATGGACGTCTATTCTATTTAATACACATTGTTCTACCCTGAAATTTTTAAAAAGATTAGTCCCGAAAACACCCCAGTGAACAGGACTTCCTTCAGCAGTTACGTTTCGGAAGGTTGCATTTAAGACATAACTTCCTCCAATACCATAGGTTCCATGCGGGATGTCTTTATCTTCACCTGGCCTGTTTTTTTCCCAGGGAATTAAACGTACATTTTCCAACAATACATCATATACATAATTGAAGGAATAAAACCCGCCTCGAGGAGAAAGGGATATATCAGCCTGCTCTTTTTCAAGTCCCACCCATTGGTTACGTATTACTGTACGGCTCCGGTTTACAGAAAAACCCATCTGAAAATATGAGTCACTCTTTATCCCTGCACCTTCCCCTGATAAATAAAATGTTCCACCTTCTAATAAGAGAAAATTACTATCGACAGGATATGAAACGATTTTGGTAAAGTCCTTAAATCCCCAGGCAATATCCCCCAGAATGCGTCCATGCTCCTCTATAAAAAAGAACTCTTCACGCGATCTTGTAGCTCTTCCTCTATAAGCTTCACCACTTCTTGACCCTATCCGGTCATGACTGTCGGTAATAACAATCAGGGAATTTTTATAAGGTGCAAATTCAGGAATCCGGGTAACACCAGGTTTAAGCTGGGTAAGAATACTGTTCCTTGTTGCCTGATCAAACTCAAGAACCACCGGTTTATTAACTCCGCTTACAATAAACCTGTTATTTTTAGAACTATTAAACTTTTCATCAATGTGAAAGATACTATGCCCCCATTGCACATTAGTCTTAATTTCAATACCATTAGTAGCTTTTATCCAATATTCCCCAGCCAGATTTACAACAGGAATATTCTTTTCATTGGCATATTGATGCGCTAACTTTATTTGAACACCGTCATCATTCTTTCCGTCTCCTACTGCACCAAATATTTTATAGTTAACCACAGAAACATTAACTAATGAAGCGTAAAGATTATCATTGAGGCTCACTGCACCAGTCTCCTCACCTGCCTTTCCCTCTTTTATAAGATATTCTGAATCTCCCCCATCACCTAACCGATAGTAACCAACTGTCCGAACAAATGTGCCAGCCTTTAACGAGTTGTCCTGCTGCATTTCAATTACAGAACTATAACTATTTTGATTGATACTGCCGTAACGTTTCTCTTTATCCTTAGAAAAGGCAGAAACAGTGGTACCTGATATTGCGGCAAGTCCAAACGCCTTTAATGCATTTCGCCTGTTTAAATACTTATTACAATTTTCGGGATCGGTCTTTTTTTCCAGCTTCATTTCAAAATAAAATAGAAGGTATTGTTTATCCGGCACCTTACCGGTTGTTTGATTTTGGAAAATTAACAATAAATTCTTTGTGTCAGGCCATCATACTTTTGGTTCCCAGCCAGGCTGGTATTCACGGGTCCAATACTTCATCGCTTCGGGGTTATTCAGGATATGTCCGTTTTCAGGGTTAAGATTTAACATAGAACCGGAACGCAAAGCAATATTGCCCAGTTGCAATAAAATGGTACTCTTATGCCCTTCTGCTATCTCAGAGTTTAATTTAGCGCCTTTACGAATACCATCAAAAAAATTCCGGATATGCAGGGAATCCAGTTGCTGATAAGCCGTTGTAGGTCCGGGCGTTTCCCTGGCTTCCGTTTCAGTTTTGATATGTTTTACCAGTTTGCCATCCTTATCAAAAACTTTGTAGGATGTAGAGTCTCCAATCAAAAGGGATCCGGTTTCTCCGTAAAACATTACGCCCGTTGCGCTGTCTCCAACTAACTTTTTATTACAACTCCTTCCTTCCCAGGTTATCAACGTGTTATTTGGAAATTCTAAATTCACAATCTGTGTATCGGGAGTTTCCCAATCATCCTGGTAGTGGTAACGGCCACCTGTAGAAGAAACTTTTATTGGAAAGTCCGCATTCAATCCCCAACGGGCCAGGTCAACAACATGGGTCCCTGTATTTGGCCCTTCACCGGTACCCCAGTTCCAGAACCAATGCCAGTTGTAATGAAGGATATTATCACGGTAAGGTTGCCGTGGAGCAGGACCTTGCCATAACTCATAATTGAGCCATGAGGGAATTTCTACCTGCTTTCCAATGCCTATAGAAGGGCGATTGTTTGCATACCAGGTTTTAGCATAACATGGCCTGCCAATAGTGCCATTACGCAATTCTTTAATCGCTCCGATAGAATTCGGCCACGAGCGCCTCTGGTTTCCCATTTGTATAACACGATTGTATTTTCTGGCTGCTGCCACAATTAATTCGCCTTCGTGAGGATTATGACTGCATGGCTTCTCCAGATACACATGTTTTCCTGCCTGACAAGCAAGAATTGCTGCAGTTGCATGCCAGTGGTCAGGCGCTGCAACCATTAAAATATCTACATTTTTATCATCTAATGTTTTTCTGAAATCCGTAACCTTTTTAGGGTCTCTTTTCTGAATTTTATGAACAGCATCTGCAAATTTATCTGCAACCCGTCTATCAACATCACAGGCATATAATACTTCACTATCTCCCTGGTTAGCGAAATTTGTACCTACCGCAAAACCACGGCCATTAACACCCATACATGACACCATAAGCCTGTCATTAGAACCTAATATGCGTGCATAGCTTTTTGCGGTAAATCCGGGAAGGATGCCACCCAGAGAAATTGAGGCTGTTCCAATGATCGCTTTTTTAACAAACTCTCTGCGTGAATCTTTCATGTTTTTTTGATATTTAATGAAGCGGAAATATAACTATTATTTATGTTATAAGTATCCGTTTTTGAGAATCGCTGGCCCATCTTGTCTTTACAGGTTAATAACAAGGAATTCATTTAAAAAGTGGTCATACATGCTAAATAAGACAGATTATTGAAGAAATCAGATAGCGATTTCACGGTGTCATATAAATTAAGCCATTCCTAATGCCAACTTTTTTAATAAATTTACAAACTAAAGTATGCAAATGTCAGAAGATGAAGTTACGCACGAATACGCAAAGTTAGTGGCGAAATGACATCTATGATTTAACTAAATACAAATTGTATTCACTCCATAACACTTACCTTATGAAAAAACCAGCAATCCCCAACCTAAAGCTGAAATTATTATCTGTTACAGTCATTTTACTTTTAAGTCTATTTAATCCTGCTTCTTCCCAGGATCTTGGTAACGGTTTCTTTGACCATGGCGTAGCCGTTCCTATCAGTAATCACCGCGGTACTGTAGCTACTGTGGATGCAAATGGCCGTAACGTGATACTGGTCTGGCTTTTTGACCATCGAGGTGGTTACGGATTGTTGCAAATTGATGCAGAAACCGGTAAAACAAAACAGTTCCCGGTGCCGTTCACTCTCGATAAACCATACGGAGATGCACCTTATGCATCCCTGCTTTCGAGCAAGAACAAGTATTATACGCTTTTTAACAACAATTTTGCCGAATTTGACCCTTCTAAACCGGCATTTACATTCAGCAAGGAATCTAAACCCCAAATGGCAATGGGAATGACAGAAGATGATAATGGAATTATCTGGGCTGTAACCTATCCTAATAGCGGTTTAGTATCTTTTAATCCCGCTACAAAAGAATTTAAAGATTATGGTTATCTGTACAAACAGAACTGGAGACAATATCCCAAATTCGTTACAACTGATAAATCCGGATGGGTTTATTTTGGCGTGGGTAGTACTGCAAGTCAGATCATTGCTTTTAACCCGTTAACAGGAGAATCTAAGCCAGTGCTGGATGAATCAGAGCGGAAAAAAGGTACTGCATTTGTTTATCGGAATATCAATGGCAAAGTTTATGGCCAGGTTCTGCAGGGTGATAAAGAAGGTTGGTTCGAGCTTAAAAATGGCGAACGAAATAAAGTTGATAAACATGAGTATAATCCTAAGCAGATAATAACCGGAAGTCAGAGCTTATTTCATAATAAATTCCGTAATGGAAAGAAGATTGAGGAAGTGGATCTTGTAAACAGGAAGCTTGTTATTGAAGATCCTAAAACAAATACCTCAAAAACACTTTCTTTTGATTATGAAAGTGATGGCGCACTTATTATGGGCGTAGGTACTGCCCAAAACGGAACTATTGTTGGCGGAACAGCTTTTCCGATGCGCTTTTTTAATTACGATCCAAAAGCAGATAAAATAATAAACTTAGCAGCCTATGATCAATTTAATGCATTAGGGAAACAGGTTGATCGTTTTTATTTCGGAGTTTATCCACACGGGTCATTACTGGAATGGGACCCGTCAAAACCATGGGTAAATACCAAAAAGGGCGCTGATACCAACCCGAAATTTCTGGCCGAGGGAAACCCTCTGGTATACAGGCCCTCACGGATACATTCATTTTCTGACGGTAAAACTATTATAATGAGCGGCACACCCAGTTATGGATCAACCGGTGGCGGATTACTATTCTGGGCTCGTGATAAAAAGGCTCATACCTTAATTTCAGATACTTTAATCATTCGTGATCAGAGTACGCTGAGTATGGTCAATTTATCAAACGGAAAACTTTTAGCCGGAACAACAACTCAGCCGGGAACGGGTGGTGAAAAAAAGGCCAATGAAGCAGAGCTATATATTATGGATGTGCCTTCAAAAAAGATCGAATGGCATCAAGCGGTTTTGCCCGGTGTGCAGAATTACAGTGATATGATTTCTGGCCCCAATGGTTTAGTGTATGGTATAGCTGATTCAAAAACCTTCTTCGTTTTTGACCCTTTTAAACGTGCTGTAGTTCACCAGGAGAATCTTTCTCTTAAATATGGAAACACAACATCAGCACAATCTCCACGTATTTTTGTTTCCGGCCCGAATAAAGAAATATACATCCTCTTTATAAAAGGTATTGTCAGTCTGGAACCAGGTTCATATAAAACAACCATGCTGGCAGAATCCCCTCTGGATATTAATGCGGGAGGTGATTACCTTAATGGACGTATCTATTTCGTAAACGGCTCACATGTTATCAGTTACAAACTTAAATAACTAGATGTAGCGGTGTACCCAATTTCTGAGGGCGCTTTAATAAGGTCGCCCTCTTTTTTTTGTAAATCGTAATAACCATTTTAAAGAACACACTATTTTTGCCACAGTACCATTATACTTCCTGTATGCAAGAAATAGATGTAATAAGACACCTGTTAGCCACCATTTCTTACCGTTTAGCGAAATCTGTTAATCAGGTTAACCCTGAGTTTTATGAGTTGGCTCCACCTAATGGAATACGAAAGCCCAAAGAAATTCTGAGACACATGAGTCAGGTACTTATGTTTAGTATTTCTGTTTTGGACCACACCACACCAACTACCTTAAATCAGGAAGATGGGAAAACTGAACTGAAAAGATTTTATCTTATTCTTGAACAATTAGATGAATTATTAATCAAAACTGCAATAAATCCTGAATTGACCTTACAGTTCATTCAAGGTCCGATGGCTGATACGTTAACGCACATCGGGCAGATTGCGATGTTAAGGCGATATTATAATGATCCTGTGAGGGGCGAAAACTTTATGAAAGCTAAAATTAAGATGGGCAAGTTAAAACTTGATGAACAGGACCTAAACAATGTTCCATTTGACTGAGAAGAAGGGTTGCTCAATATCTTTTTATCGCTTTCCTAAACTTATATATTTCCCATCACCATCATCTGGTTTAACGTCGGACTTGCGCTACCGCCTTTGGGCTCAAGAGTTACGGCAAAAGCCTGGGCATTTTTTATAGGTTTCATTTTGATCATGCCGGTACTATCTGCTTTTTTATCAAAAACGCCAAGGTCTACAGGTTTACCATCAACTAAAGCCCATAACTGATACTGGTGCTGGTCATCATTTTGCGGCATTTCTAAAGAAGCCAGGTCTATCATAACTTCTTCTTTGGCAGCATTAAAGGCTACTACCATTTTTGCTTCAGGAGCCTTTGGCAAACCCACTAATTCAACTAACTGATAATCTTTCGAATTTTTGTAAACTTCCAATGTTTGTTGTGTATTAGAAAGCTGCTTATTGATATAATTTACACGATTGGAAAACTTTTGATTTGAATTTTCAAGAGAAGCGATTCGTTGATGTGATTCTTTTAATTGATTATTAAGACTTATCAGGGCAGCCACACTGACCATCAAAAGAGCTATTGAAGCAGCAAAGGCATACTTATAAAAATTCCCTGATCCAACAGATTCATTATCGGCATGGAGCGATTTTACCGGAACTTCATCTCTATAGTCCAATGCATCTAATACTTTATTTCTCAGATCCGCTTTTGGTTCAACCGCATAATTCTCGGCATATCTTTGCATAGACTTCTCTATCACAAGTAATTCATGCTGTAACTCAGGGTGCTTTCCTACCATCAATTCTACCTCGTGTCTTTCATCTGATGACAGATCACCCAGAACGTAAAGTTCTAAAACGCCACTTTCAATATATGCTTTTAAATCTTCCACTTCTAATTAAATAACTTCCTCAGCGACTGTATTGCAATCCTAATTCTTGTTTTAACTGTTCCTAACGGGATTCCTAATTCTTCTGATGCCTCTGCGTGGGTATACCCTTTAAAATATACCAGATCCAGAACAGCCTTCGCATCTGGTTTTAAATTATCAACCATTTCCTTTACCCCTAAAGTCTCGGTGTTTAAACTCGTATTACGCTGATCATCAATTAAATTTACGGAATTTTCTATATCCCGGTTCTTACTGCTATTACGAAAATCTTTTGATCTTAATTTATCTATAGAAAGGTTACGTGCAATATTGACCATCCAGGTAAAAAGCCTACCCTTTGTTTCATCATAGGAGTCTATTGAATTCCATATCTTAACGAATGTTTCCTGCAACAAATCCTGCCCTGATTCCTCATCCTGAATTATACGGTATATGATACCATATAATGATGACGAATACATATCGTATAAAGCTTCAGCCCCTATCCGTTCTCTATTTCGAATAGCCTTAATGATTTCGGCTTCCGGTAAAGAGATTTTATTGTTTTTACTCAATGCTTTCAGAATTTGCTTTTAAGTCAGCGAGATGCGAATGTCGGTTATTTTATTTTACGACATCAACTAATATTTTAACTTTTTTTCACAACAAGAAATCTGCCTTCTGGTTTTCGCCGTAAGTTGAATTAAACAATCAGTTCAACTAATGGAAAATTTAAAACAGACGAAAGACATAGCTTTTCTGATGGATTCAGAGGAGCTTCAGGATGCCACGATGAAAAGGCGTTCATTTTTAAAGTACACAGGAGCAAGCGCCGCCGGATTAGCTTTACTTGCAGCAGGTTGCAAAAAGGACCGGAACGATGACATGGGAATACGTTTAGGGGAAGGAGACATCGGCATACTGAATTATGCTTATGCACTCGAACAATTAGAAGCAGCCTTTTATACCCGGGTAGCAGCTACACCTAATACCGGTTTAAGCTCCGCCGAGGCAGCTTTATTTGTTGATATCCGGGATCATGAGATTGCCCACCGGGAATTTTTCAAAGCTGCTTTAGGCAATAAAGCAATTGGTAATCTTGAGGTAGATTTCAGTTCTATCAATTTTACTAATCGGGATAGTATTCTTTCTGCAGCAAAGGCTTTTGAAGATCTGGGGGTTTCTGCATACAACGGAGCGGGCAGACTTATTCAAAGTGCGGATTATTTATTGCTGGCCGGAAAAATAGTATCAGTAGAGGCCCGCCACGCAGCATTAATACGGGACCTGATTTCTAATGGTACGTTTGCTGACACTACTGTTGTAAATACAAATGGACTTGATCTATCCCGCAGCCCGGGCCAGGTTCTGGCTATCGCGAAAGCCTATATCAAAACAGAGATAAGTTTAACCGGATTACCTAATTATTAATTGAACAGCCATGAATATTTTAAATATAATTGATGAAATTGAAAAGATAGACGGCGATCTGTCAGAACGTTTAAATCCGCGGAGAAAAGCCATGCAAGCCATTTCCGGCTTTGGCGGCAAGATAGCCTTAACTGCTCTCCCCTTCGCATTGGGAAGCATGTTCAAAAAAGCATACGGACAAACTTCAACAACTGCTCAGGTGGTGGAGGTACTACAATTTGCATTAACATTAGAATACCTTGAAGCTGAATTCTATACCAAAGGATTGAGTACCGCCACATTTACTATTCCCTCAGAGGCTGCTCGCGGCGCTTTAACAACCATACGTGATCACGAAAATGCGCATGTCACTTTCTTGAAAAATACCATCTCCAGTCTAAATGCAACACCGGTATCCAAACCAACATTTGATTTTACAGCAAAGGGAACATTCCCGACCGTGTTTTCAAATTACGACACCTTTCTTGCGGTTTCTCAGGCATTTGAAGATACTGGAGTAAGGGCTTATAAAGGCCAGGCCGGAAATTTAATCGGATCTAATGCGGTATTAACTGCGGCGCTTAATATTCACTCAGTAGAAGCACGTCATGCATCTCATATCCGACAAATGCGTAAAGCCAGAGGTGCCTCTGTAAAACCATGGATAACTGGAAACGATTCAGGCATCGGTGCCTCTGTACAGGCAATTTATAATGGAGAAGAAACTGATACACAGGCGGGAATTAAAATTACCGGTATTGGAGGTTTAAGCATTTCTGCCTCTGCAGCTACTGAAGCATTTGATGAGCCTTTAACAAAAGATCAGGTGCTTGCTATAGTAACACCGTTTATAGTCTAAATAGTGGCTATTATTCAGCACCTGTAACAGGTAGTTGCTTTGCAACTGCCTGTTTTTTCATAATAGTGGTTATAGCTATTAGAATCGACCTGATTTTCATTTTAGCGTCTGGCCAATTAGCCAGGGCAACTTCAGTTAGGGATTACACCCTGGTCTCTTGTGATTACAAAAGCTGCAAAAATAAAACTCGTGATCCTGAGAGTTTATTCTTACAGCCTTTTGATTTAATGTTTGTTTTTAATGTATTCTTCAATCACCTTTCTGTCATTGGAGCCGGTTGCCCGTTTTGCACCTCCAATAGCCTGACTGGTAACACCTAACTTCTCTGCAAGGTATTTTACTTCATAGTCCTGTGAAGAATTTACACTTCTGCGTTCTGATTTTGATCCTCTTGGCATAATCTTGTTTTTTTAGGTAAATAACTACCCTTTAAACAATCCTGTAAAGCAGAAGTTTGTTAATAATGACTGAATCGGCACTTATCTGCCTATTTTTGATCCGTACTCTTATTTACAGGCTATAGGTTCAAATACAAATCCTTTGTCAAAATCAATGGGAACTTTATTGTCAAAAAACGTCCTCCCATATTGGGTAAGCAACTCTCCATAACCCTGGTATAATTTTCCGTCCTTCTTCAAAAAAGCAACCGGGTTTTTGAAAGTTTCCTTTCCTTTACCCAATGTATAAATATAATCGCCGTATAATGTATCACCTTTAAAAACCCCCGATATTTCGCCATTCATATGTTGTTTTTTAGCGAACATCAGATGAAGTTTCCCGGTGATCTTTTTGTTCACTGTATACAGTTCCAGAGCAGCAGAATCTTTTGCAACAGTAGAATTATAACATTCTCTTGCCGTAGTATCTGAAGCTTTAGTACTCTTAGCAGATTGGTTCTGGTTACAGCCTATAGCGGCAATTGAAATAAGACAGGTAAAAACTACTAACTTTCTCATAATTAATGGATAATACATTTACAACATGGAAACAACCAGGCTGTTTTAATTTTAGTTAGGCGTAATATTAACCTTAAAAACAGCATCTCTTCTTGTGATAGTTTTGACAATTAAAAGCAGTTCATTTTATTCTATTCTGCAGTTGGCTTCCATGTTGCAATCAAACAGGTAAAGTTCATTCACTGAATATCAAAACATTACATTTTTCAAATCGTGGTAATTTAAAAAAATAATTGAAATAAAAAATACCGGAAATCAGGGATTTTTTATACTAACCTGAGCTTTTATCTTTATACTTATGTTAACGACCTCTAAATTTTCCGGTTTTGATTTTGAAATAGATCAGATCTCTAAATTCCTGTCTGTGCTTGACTTTTTTACAATTATGCTCAAAGACGGCCGAATTGTACATTTTACACCTTCCTGTGTGGATTCCTTCAGGAACTGGCTGGTAGACAACAATATAACTGACATTGGCAAAGAATCAACTTAATATTGGATTCTAGCAGGTTTATCTAATTGTCCTATCTTCCGGATTAAGCTTACCTGATTACACTTGTTTGGTAACTTATACCATACCTTATCCTATTTCTTCAATATTTCCCAGATCTATACACTCAACATAAAAATTGGGTAGTTTTTAACGAATGGAACAGAATTTGCATGAAATACTTTATGGAAGTAACTGTCTCTAAACTAATTTATTACTGTAACAGGTCTATAAACTTGTATACAAGTGCTATTAGTATGACCGAGAAGGCCAACTTAAGAGATATTTTCAGAAGCTTAAAAAAGCGAAGATTAAAATTATTGCTTCAGGTTTTAAGAAAAGAACCGGTTGATAATAAATCAGGTACGGTTCCAGTTCAAAAGATCGATAATTTAAGTGATCTGTTAAATGAACTAAAATTGAATGAGGAACACTTAATAGAATATTCAACAAGGATTGTGAGAAACAATCGGGTGAAAAGCTCAAAAGTTAAAGAATTCATTAAAAGCTCCATATCAGAGATTAAATCATCCTTACATTGGCTGGATGTGATAACAGCTCACTACAGGAATACCAGGGCACTTATATAAGTATGTACAAATAACTAATAAACCATAAGATCGCATTTTTAGATCTTTAGTGATAACATCATCACTAAATAAAATATAGCACCATTAGCACTTAACAAAAAAAAACGGAAGCGCTTTGGCCTCCGTTTTTCATCAATATCCGGATTCTTTACGAACCCCTAAATTATATTAATCAACCAACTTTGTAGGCTCTACCCCCGGGTC
>DASWTL010000080.1:0-7300 GCA_036402155.1 Sphingobacteriaceae bacterium
GAGAATGTAAGTACACTGGGGGTAATTGTGGCTGCCAACAGCTCTGCCGCGCTGGCATTTGACAGTGCTGATGATGCTGATGAGATTTTGCGTGCTTTAAAGGGTAACAAGCATATTGTAACAGCTTGTCTTTATAATAAGGAAGGTAAGCTTTTTGCCAGTTACATTGCAAAAGATTCCCAGGTGTCATTACCGGAAAAACCGTTACGATCAGGTTACTACTTCGAGGATGGGTATTTAAAAGGTTTTGAACCTGTAGTGCAGTCTAATGAAAGGCTTGGAACTTTGTATATCCAATCCGATTTAAAAGCAATGTATGCCCAACTGCAGCATTTTATCATGATTGCATTCCTGCTGATCGTGAGTTTGCTGGTGGTTGCTTATTTACTGTCTGATGAGTTGCAGAAATCTATATCCCAGCCCATCTTATCATTGCAGAAAACTGCCTGGAATATTTCTGCAAGCCAGGATTATTCCATCCGGGCTGTTAAAAGCGGCGAAGATGAAATAGGTTCTCTAACCGATACCTTCAATGAAATGCTTGGGCAGATAGAGACTCAAAGCCAGTTAATAATAAACAGGGAAGAGCATTTGCGGTTAGCAACACAGGCTGCAGAACTGGGTACTTTTGATATGAATATCAAAAACGGACATGTTACCTGGGATTCACGGTGTAAACAACTTGTAGGTATTTACAAGGAAGCATCAGACGAAAGTGGTGAACATATTATTGATGGCGTACATGATAAAGACAGTGACAGGATACGAAAGTTGCTAATTAAGGTATTGGACAGAGAGGCCACTGATGATAATTATGACATGGAATTCCGTATTACAGGATTCAATAATAAAGAGCGTTGGGTAAGAGTAAAAGGAAAGGTATTTGTGGATGCGTATGGCAAACCTGTACGCTTTCTGGGCGCTGTTCTGGATATTACAAATCAGAAGCAGGAGGAGCTTCGGAAAAATGATTTCATCGCGATCATTAGCCATGAATTAAAAACCCCGCTCACCACTATAAAGTCTTATGTGCAGATATTACTTGAAAAAGCCAAAAAAGACCAGGATAATTTTGAATTAAATGCTTTAGGAAGAGCAGAAGCTCAAACTACACGGATGACTGCGATGATCAAGGGATTTTTGAGCCTGGCCAGGATAGAGGAGGGTAAATTGCGGATTGATAAAAGCAAATTTAGCCTGAATACCTTCTTTGAAGATATTATTGCAGAAGCTGCATTCCTGACGGCTAGTCATACTATTCAAATTCAGAGTTGTGAAGATATTATGGTGTATGCAGACCGGGATAAAATATCGCAGGTATTGATTAATTTATTGAGTAATGCCATTAAATATTCTTCCCCGGGAAGTACCATTATTATTAGCTGTGTTAAAGGAAAAGGCGAAGTCACCATTTACGTAAAAGATGACGGAATTGGAATCAACCCGGAGGATCAAAAGCATCTTTTCAATCGGTTTTACCGTATAGAAAATGAAAAAATGAATACCGTATCCGGATTTGGTATCGGACTTTACCTCGTCTCAGAGATACTCCGGTATCATGGCAGTAAGATCCAAGTCACCAGTGAAGAGGGGCAAGGATCAACATTCTATTTCAGTTTGGAGACGATGGAGGACAGTGACTGACCCTAAAAAAGAAAAACCGTCTTTAAGTTGCTAAAAACGGTCATTCTGTGCTCCCGAAGGGATTCGAACCCCTATCGATGGTACCGGAAACCATAATTCTATCCATTGAACTACGGGAGCATTAGTCTTTAAATCAAGTCTTCGATTTAAAGGCACAAAAGTAATAAAATATCATTAACCCTGAAGTGCCCGGGGGGATTTAAATAGGATATTATACATTAAACCGGAAATGCATGATGTCACCATCCTGTACAATATACGTTTTACCTTCAACACCCATTTTTCCTGCTTCTTTACAGGCGGCTTCGGTTTTATATTTCACAAAGTCATCATATTTAATAACCTCGGCGCGGATAAATCCTTTTTCAAAATCGGTGTGAATAACACCTGCTGCCTGGGGGGCGGTCCACCCTTTTTGAATGGTCCATGCGCGTACTTCCTGAACGCCGGCCGTGAAGTAGGTGGCCAGGTTTAATAATTGGTACGCAGAACGAATGAGTTTATATACACCTGATTCGTCAAGTCCAAGGTCTTCAAGGAACATTTGCCGTTCTTCATAGCTTTCCAGCTCGGCTATTTCTGATTCTATCTTTGCAGAGATAACCAAAACCTGTGCTTTCTCATCCTTTACAGCTTCTTTTACTATGTCGACATATTTATTGCCGGTATTCACAGAAGCCTCATCCACATTGCATACATATAAAACCGGTTTGGAAGTCAGAAGAAACAGATCATCCAGATACTCCTTATCTTCCTCAGCAACAGGGGCAGTACGTGCAGAACGCCCTGATTCCAGGTGGTTCTTTACAGCGGTACATACTTCAAAGATCTTTTTGGCTTCCTTGTCATTGCCGGTTTTTGCCATTTTCTCTACCTTTTGGATCTTCTTTGCTACCGTATCCAGATCTTTTAACTGCAATTCGGTATCAATGATCTCTTTGTCGCGGATCGGATTAACGGAACCATCAACATGAACCACATTATCGTCATCGAAGCATCGTAAAACATGGATGATCGCATCAGTAGCGCGAATGTTCCCAAGGAATTGATTTCCAAGTCCTTCGCCCTTGCTGGCGCCTTTAACAAGTCCCGCAATATCTACTATTTCAATGGTATTGGGTACAATCCGCTGCGGGTTTACCAGTTCGGCCAGTTTGTTCAGCCTTTCATCAGGCACGGTAATTACGCCTACATTAGGCTCAATAGTGCAGAACGGAAAGTTAGCTGCCTGGGCTTTTGCGTTAGATAAACAATTAAATAAAGTAGATTTTCCTACGTTGGGAAGCCCAACTATTCCACATTGTAATGCCATTGATGAGTTGTATGTTGTGTGTTGTAAGTTCTAAGTTGTACGTTGTAGGTTGTACGTTATAAGTTGTGGGTTGTGTGTTCTAAGTTGTAGGTTGTGCGTTATAAGTTACGTTTTTAGTTGACTATGAACCATTCTAGGTTGTGAGTTCTACGTTAGCTTTTGCATATTACCATATTCAACCCATTAGCATATTATTACCCATTATTCCCTTCAAAAAACTTATATCCAATCAATTTGTAAACCAGTTTAGCCAGTGTATATTCCGACAGAATACTTCCTTCAATTGGGGCGCATTCTACTACATCAAAACCTACCACATTTCGTTGTTTGAAAACTGCTCTGAACAGATCCAGCGTTTCATTCCAGAACAGGCCGTTTGGCTCAGCAGTGCCAACAGCAGGCATAATGGAGGGGTCAAAACCATCAGCGTCAATGGTGATGTATACATTGTTGCTCATGCGTGCAATGATCTCCTGGATCCAAAGCGGATTGGAACGGATCTGATGGGCATAAAAAGTATGGATATTCTCAGACTTTTTAATGAGTTGTGCCTCTTCGATACATTGCGCCCTGATTCCTGCCTGGCAAATAGTTAAGCCCATATCATGGATACGGTGCATCACCGAGGCATGCGAATAAATATTGTCATGATAAGAATATCTCAGGTCAGAATGAGCATCAATCTGCAGCACGGTCAGATCAGTATACTTTTTTGCAAAAGCTTTTACAAAACCGTATGTAACCGTATGCTCTGCTCCAAGGGATACAACAAATTTATTATCATCTAAAAGTTTTGTCGTTTCCTTTTCAATCAGGTTAACGGCATTTTCATCCACTTTACCATCAAACGCGATTGGAGGAAGGGTTGCTATTCCCGTTTTTAAATAAGTTTCTGTTTCCAGTTCTTCATCGTAATACTCAACATATTGCGATGCAGAAAGAATAGCAACCGGACCTTTTTCTGATCCGGCAAGGTATGATGAGGTATGTTCATAAGGTGCAGATTGAATCACCACCTTTGATTTTTCATAAGCATAAAGATCCTGATCGGTAATTCCCAGAAAGTTCTGATCAGGAGATAAAATAGTTAAATCAGCCACGCGGCAAAGATAGGAAATACTTACTTTACGGAATAGCGGATAATAAAAAAGCCATAGTGCTTTCACACCTGGCTTTATATTATATGGCTTAGGTTGTATTTAACTAAATATCAAAAGAGAAATCGTCGCCGGCTTTTACTTCTGCAGGAGCATCTGAAAACTCATAGCGTTTCTCAACCACTTCCTGATTTGCTTTGATGTAATCAATAGTATCTTTTAAGCCTTCTGCGAATTTTTCGAAATCTTCTTTGTATAAGAAAATCTTATGCTTCACAAATACACCGTCCTCTAAACGCTTTTTGCTTTCTGTTACAGTAACATAATAATCGTTTGACCGTGTTGCCTTCACATCAAAAAAATAGGTGCGTTTACCGGCTCTTACCTTTTTTGAAAAAACCTCTTCTCTTTCTTTGTTTTCAAAATCTCCCATTGCTGCTATTTATAAGTTTTGGTTGGGGTAAATATAATGTATAAATTTTTAAATTTACAAAAACAATTTTTTCAAGAAATTGTGCTTATTCAGCGTTTTCTTCCTCCTCAAGCAATTGCTTTTCATAAAGCTTATAATATGCTCCACGTGTTTTCATTAAGGTTTTATGATTTCCCGACTCGATGATCCTGCCTCCATCCAGTACAATGATCTGATCAGCGTTCTTAATGGTTGAAACGCGGTGAGAGATCAATACCGTAGTTTTACCACGCATTATTCTACTCAGATTGGATAAGATCGTCTCTTCTGTCCGGGTATCTACAGCTGAAAGGCAATCATCAAATATCAGTATCTGCGGTTCCTTAATAATAGCGCGGGCAATGGATACCCTTTGTTTTTGTCCACCGGAAAGTGTAACGCCTCTTTCGCCTATCAATGTTTGAAATCCCTTCTCAAATCCCATAATATTAGTATAAACAGCAGCATTTTTTGCCGCCATCTCTACTTGTTCATCGGAAGCTTCATCCAATCCGAAAGAGATATTATTGGCAATCGTATCAGAAAATAAAAATACTTCCTGTGGTACAAAGCCAAGCTGGTGCCGGTAATTGGCCAGGTTAAGGTCCTTTAAATTGGTATTGTCTACTAAAATTTCTCCTTCCTGTGTATCGTACATGCGCATCAGCAGATTAGCAAGGGTTGACTTTCCGGAGCCTGTTTTGCCCAGGATAGCCAGGAACTGACCCGGAGCAACATCAAAAGAAATGTTTTTTAAGGCGTTGATGCCGGTTTCCGGGTAGGTAAATGAAACATTCTTAAAGCTTATCGATCCTTTAACGGTAACATTTTTTCCGGAAGTGGTTATATCTGACGGTGTGTTCAGGAATTCATTAATTCTTTTTTGGGATGCGGCCGCACGCTGAATTAATGTAGTAACCCAACCTAATGAGGTAACCGGAAACGTTAATTGGTTTACGTAAACAATAAACTCAGCAATATTTCCCGCAGTTATGGTGCCGTTCATTACCTCTTTTCCGCCAATGTATACTGTAATTATGGTACTAAGGCCAATTAACAACAGCATGGCCGGAAAGTATAACGCCTGTACATTAACCAGACCCATGGCACTGCTTTTATAGTTGGCACTCTCTGTTTTAAATTTTTCCTGAATATCCTTTTCACGTACATATGCTTTAATTACCCGTATCCCCGAAAAGGTTTCCTGGACAAAGCTCGACATACTGGATAATTGCTGCTGGATCTTCTCACTTCGGTGATTAATTATGGTAGTTACATAATAAATGATAAGAACCAGCGCCGGTAGTGGTAATAAACTGTAAACAGCCAGTTTTGCGTTCACACTAAACATGGCTATAATAATGAGAATAAACAGCACCACGGTATTGATAGTGTACATAATGGCAGGGCCGGCATACATTCTTACGCGGCTAACGTCTTCAGTAACCCGGTTCATCAGGTCGCCGGTGTTATTACGTCGGTAAAATGCCATGGAAAGTTGCTGGTAGTGCTGGTAGATCTCGTTCTTCATATCAAATTCAATATGCCGCGACATCAGAATGATCGTTTGCCGCATAAAAAACAAAAATACTCCCCTTAACAACGCCAATACCAGCACCAGCAGTCCGAAAAACAATAAACTGGAGCCAAATATTTCATAAACTACTGCCTGGCGGTCAAATCCGTTGAATAAGCGATAAATGCTGATGTTTTCAGTTACCAGATCAAAAGCAACGCGTACCACCTGGGCCGGCAATACGCCAAACACATTAGATAGAATAACAAAAATGACTCCCGGTATAAATCTAAAGCGGTATTTATAAAAAAACTTGTTGATGTAGGCCAGGTCTTTCATAGGGATTTAACAAAGTAAAGACAAATTCAGGAGATTGTATAAACCCTGCATTATCGAATTTTAAACAATATAAGATCTCATATTTAAATACATAAGAAACAAACCCTGTATGGTTGATTAATAGCTAAAACTATTAAGGGAACAAGTGACCATCCGGTTTTTGTATAACTTTCTGCAAAAAAAATATTAAACATTGTAAGTTTGATTTCCTGAATGTAAAAACCTGGAATAATATTCCTGAGGTAAAGATTACTATGATGTATACCAGTATAAAGTTAAGCAATGCCATCAGACGAGGTTTTTAATGAACGTATACGGAACGGGGATGTAAAAGCATTCGAGATATTATTCCATACGCATTATGTAAAGCTTACCCTTTTTGCGAATAGATTCTTAAATGACCTTGCCGCTTCAGAAGAGGTAGTTTCGGATGTGTTTACACAATTATGGGAGAAGAGGAATACGTTTGTGATCAGTTCCTCAATCCAGGCATATTTGTATAAAATGACACAGAACCGGTGTTTAAATTTTATTAAACACAAAAAGGTTGAAAATGCATATATCAGTTACTTAATCACGAATAATCTGCTTGATGATTATCATCAGAGCTGGAACCCGTATCTCACAAAAGAATTGGAAGATCAGGCGAAAAAAGCGATTGAGAAGCTTCCGGAAAAGTGTAAAGAAGTTTTTAAACTTAGCCGGTTTGAGCATTTAAAAAATAAAGAGATCGCTCAACGACTCAATATATCCCAGAAAACCGTAGAGCGGCAAATGACTATTGCGCTTGAAAAGCTCCGCAAATATCTAAAGCACTCTATTTATTCTCTCTTTTTCTAAAAATTAAAAAAATGTGCAACCACTTTGGGGGTATAGCTTGCCCAGGTTGTCTTAGAACCATAACATGAATAACGAAATAAAAGATCTTGTTGTAAAATACA
>DASWTL010000081.1:0-4313 GCA_036402155.1 Sphingobacteriaceae bacterium
AGTATGAATTTTTTTCAAATTAATGATGTAGCCACCACGCTTATTTAATCATAGAAGTCTTCCTATACATCATAATTTCCTAATAATAAAGATGCAACCTCTCCCCCGGGAGAGGAATCAAAGGTGAGGGGCTGTCGCAAACCTTGTATATGGTCCAATGACCAACAAACCTTATTATACCCTCTCTGCTTCAGCATTTATCAGTGGATTATATGGTTTTTATCTGAACTGATGAGCTCCTTGCAGTCGGTTCTCCCCAGGGCGAGAAAGGCCGTTGCACCCCAGCATAGCGGATAAAGCTTCCATTTAGTTGAATTCCTTTCAGAATAATGAAGCTACACGCCCAGTTGTATTTTTATCGTTGAGAACATCACTCCGTCAAAAATCACCAAATAAATAAAGATGCAACCTCTCCCTGGGGAGAGGAATCAAAGGTGAGGGGCTGTCGCAAACCTGTATATGGTCCAATGACAAGAATACCATTATTAGACCCTCTCTGCCTTCGGCATCTCTCCCGAAGGGCGAGAAAGGCCAAAGCACCCCGGCATAGCGGATTAAATTAATATTTTAGTATGAATTTTTTTCAAATTAATGATGTAGCCACCACGCTTATTTAATCATAGAAGTCTTCCTATACATCATAATTTCCTAATAATAAAGATGCAACCTCTCCCCCGGGAGAGGAATCAAAGGTGAGGGGAATATCCCAAATTTATGTATGGTACAATGACAAGAATACCATTATTATGCCCCTCTCTGCCTTCGGCATCTCTCCCGAAGGGCGAGAAAGGCCGTTGCACCCCGACATAGCGGAGGGCTATAATTCATAAAATCCAGATGGCACACCATGCAAGCCCCTCTCTTTTGGAGAGTCCGCCCGGGCCGGTACGGACGGGGGGTTGGGGTGAGGCCAATCATTCAACCTCATCCCAGTTAAAAAGAAAAAGCAGCAGCAGATTTAAACGCCTTCAACAAGGCCAACAATGTATGTACATGTGTGGGCAACTTCTCCAATATTTGTTCAAAAAGCTCTTCTTTATAAATATGGCTTAGAGAATTTCTGTCATCAATAGTTTCCAGCAAATGGATACACAGTTCTTCATCCAGGTACCCCTCTGCAAATAAAGCCCTGTAGACAGGTTTAGGGGAGCTATAGTCCTGCCCTGTTTGCCATTTTAAAAGAACTTTACCCAGCTTCCAGGCTAATTCTGCGCAGTATTCGAATTTTTGAATGCATCCGTTTCTTATCAGGTCTGCCTCAATCGCCGAATATCCGGTTAGGTCAATAGCCATTCCCTGCTCAAAACCCACAACAGCTTTCCCGAATTCCCCTAATCCAACTTTATACCTTTCGGCAGGTTCCATACGACAACTTTTTTTAATGCTTCTTTTTTAAAAGAAGCATCTGTTCTGAAAAAATCAATCAGGTCGATCCGTAAAGGGATATTACTGTCTTCCAGTTTTTCTTCAACATCCAATTTTATATGGGCGGGCAAGGCATGTCTTCCCAGTACACCAATATCAATATCAGAGCGCAGATGAGCACTGTCCTCAGCCCGGCTGCCGAATACGAAGACGGCATAATCTTTCATTACATCAAAATTTAATATAATGTTCCTTGCTTCTTCAAGATATTTTAATTGATGTTCCAACACCATGAACAAATGTAATAAAATTCAGGTGTTTCTGCCAGAAACAACTCACGGGGAATAGAACCACTGCCACAGGCCGCATTCGATAATCAGTATAGAGCCTGTAAAGTCCCGTGCGTCATTGCGAGACCGGCCCGTGCGAGACGAAGCAATCTGCCTAGGAAGAGGCCAAATGCCAAAACGTTATTCAAGCGTTGCACGCAGAGATTGCTTCGGTTCCTTTCATCGGAACCGCTATGTGCAATAACGGAAGCCCCGGTTAAGAATACATTCTGAAAACAAATCAGGGAGTGATCTTTGCAGAATAATTGTTAAATTTGAGTTTATATAGTCAGAAGCAAAAATTACGTTAAGGAGTTAATAAGTGAGCATTATGAAATTTGTATTAGAAGTAAAGGAAAGCAAGGTTGATACACTTTTGGCATTACTTAATGACCTGCCATATGTAAAAACTAAGCCATTAACACCGTATAAGGCAAAAGTGCTGGAAGACCTGAAAGAGGCTGTTGATGAAATGAACCTGATAACGGCGGGTAAATTAGTGGCACGTGATGCAGAAGAGTTGCTGAATGACTTATAAGGTAAAGACTATACCAAAATTTGAGAAAGAACTGAAACGGTTGGCGAAAAAGCACCCATCTTTAAAATCGGATTTCTCTGCCCTTTTAAAATCTCTTAATGAACATCCTTCGCAAGGCACTCCACTAGGCAATGAATGCTATAAAATCCGAATGGCCATTACCAGTAAGGGCAAGGGGAAATCAGGTGGTTCAAGAGTGATTACCTGTTTTAAAATTGACAAGGATACAGTTTTTTTGCTGACTATTTTTGACAAAAACGAACAGGAAAATATATCAGATAAGGATCTGAAAGAACTGCTGAAATTTATTTATTAATAACGCGGAGCCAGGAAGGATCGTCATTACGATTTCTATGACACGGCAACCTTCCCCGAACTTGCTTCAGGAAAGCAATCTGTTCCGAAACTCCTATGGAGCCCATAATGAGGCCGTCCTTCTGCCATACGGTAACAATTCTGACCTTCCCCCCAAGACCAGTTCAAATCCCAACGCACATGCCATCAAAGCGAACAGTCAAATGCTAAATGATTTTTAATTACTCCAATTACATTAGCATCATGATGCTAGCCGCCATGCATGCTTTCCGTCAGTGACAGCCCGGTTTAGTATCAGATGCCGGCCTGTGGGCGGGAAAGGCATAGTGTTTTGTGCTTCTTACCCCGGAACCTTCATCAACCACAGCAGCTAAACAAAACCAGCCTGTGCTGATACTGAACGCGGGGAGATATGTGTGGAGTCACCTTCGGAAAGCATAGGGCTTTTGGTTACTTTTTGCCAGTAAAAAGTAACATGCCTGCCCGGCTTGAGGGCAATAATGATTATTTTAAATGTTAATGATAAGATGATTGTTAGTCCGGCCGATAAGGCTTCCCGACTTGGTTCGGAAGGCAATCTATTCCTAAGGAACTCCTATAGAGCCCGAGCGGTGGGTAGTACAGATTATGCCTTACGCACTATTCAAAATAATTCAACACATTAAACCCACCAGACTTCAAATGCTCATCCCTTTTCATTAAATTAAGATCAGAATGGATCATATCCTTAACCAAAGCTTCCAGGTCATATTTCGGCTTCCATCCCAGTTTGGTATTAGCCTTACCTGGATCACCTAATAGCAGGTCCACTTCTGTAGGCCGGAAATAACGTGGATCCACTTTTATAATGGTCTGCCCTAATTTAAGGCTGTTCTTATTCAGTCCGAGCTCTTCAATACGGGCATTGTCTATATCAATGATCACACCCTTCTCGTTCTCATCCTTGCCGCTGAATTCCACTTCCACACCCAGTTCACCGAATGTCATTTTCACAAATTCCCTTACAGCCGTAGTGACTCCGGTAGCGATAACATAATCTTCAGCCTTTTCCTGCTGCAGAATTAAATACATCGCTTCAATATAATCTTTAGCATGCCCCCAGTCACGCTGGGCAGATAAATTACCTAAGTACAAGCAGCCCTGCAGACCTAATACGATCTTTGCGGCAGCACGGGTGATCTTACGCGTTACAAACGTTTCTCCCCGAAGCGGGCTCTCATGATTGAACAAGATGCCATTGCACGCATACATCCCATAAGCTTCCCGGTAATTCACCGTGATCCAGTAGGCATACATTTTTGCAACAGCATAAGGCGAACGCGGATAAAACGGGGTAGTCTCCGACTGCGGCACGGCCTGCACTAAACCGTAAAGTTCTGAAGTAGATGCCTGGTAAATTCGGGTTTTTTTCTCCAGCCCCAGAATCCTCACGGCTTCCAGGATCCGTAGTGTACCAATTCCATCGGCATTTGCCGTATACTCCGGAGTTTCAAAACTCACCTGTACATGACTCATCGCCGCAAGGTTATAAATTTCATCAGGTTGTACTTCCTGAATGATCCGTATGAGGTTAGTCGAGTCCGTCAGATCACCATAATGGAGCTTTAATCTTAAATTACTTTCATGGGGATCCTGGTACAGATGATCAATACGGTCAGTATTGAACAAAGAGCTTCTGCTCTTTATACCATGCACAAAATATCCCTTCTTTAATAAAAATTCGGTTAAATATGCTCCATCCTGCCCGGTTACCCCTGTAATTAAAG
>DASWTL010000082.1:0-21791 GCA_036402155.1 Sphingobacteriaceae bacterium
TAACTGTACCTATGGCAGTAGCAGGTGCCATGCTTTCTTTATGGTTATTCGGGCAAACATGGAATATTTTCAGTCAGATCGGGACCATCATGTTAATAGGACTCGTCACGAAGAACGGTATTTTAATTGTTGAATTTGCTAACCAATTACGAGAGCAGGGCAAACCTAAGTTTGAAGCCATTATGGAAGCTTCCGAGGCAAGGCTTCGTCCAATCTTAATGACCAGTTTAACTATAGCATTAGGCGCATTACCCATCGCACTTGCATTAGGTGCAGCCGCACAAAGCCGTATGGGTATGGGCATTGTTATTGTGGGTGGAACTATCTTTTCATTGATTTTAACCCTTTTTATTATTCCTGCCATTTATATGATGTGGGCCAGGAAACATAAGACAGCAGAATTGGAAATTACTGAATCACGGGAAAAAAACATTCCTGTGCAGGTTATTTAACATCACATGAAAAAACCATTTCAAATCATAGTTATCATCAGTCTGACTTTTACCGGATTTACTGTTAAAGGCCAGGAAAAATTAACTTTAAGTGAGGCTGTGCAAATAGCGCTAAAAAATAATTATGATATTCTTCTTTCGGCAAATGATGTTGAGATTGCAAAAACAAATGTAAGCAGAGGTAATGCAGGTATGCTTCCATCAGTAAGTGGCACATTAAATACTAATTCAACTATTTCAAATACTGATCAGGAACTATCCAACGGACAAAGCCAATCGCGTAACGGAGTAAAAAACTCCAACATGAATTACGGTGTATCCTTAAACTGGAGAATTTTTGACGGATTTGGAATGTTTGCTGCTTATGACCGGCTAAAAGCTCAACAAAGCCTGGGCGAAACTCAATTCAGGTTTATTGTGCAGAATAATGTAACCGAGGTGATCAATAATTATTATACCCTGGTAAAGCAACAGCAGGATGTAAAGGCTTCTAAAACAGCTGTTGAGTTGTCACGCTTCAGGGTGAATAATGCTAATAACCGCTATCAGATTGGGCGTGCAGCTAAATTGGAAGTATTACAGGCAACGGTAGATTTAAATGCTGATACTACTACACTATTACGAAGGATTGACCTTTACCGTACCACGAAGGTCAGGTTAAACGAACTAATGGCACGTGATTTAAAGACCGATTTTGTAGTTGAGGATTCTATTCCGTTATATAATACATTGCTGTTATCAGAGCTGGAAGTACTGGCCGACCAGCAAAATCCAACGCTTCAGGCTGCAATTATTAATCAACGCATTGCTGCCTTAAATCTGAAAGAAGTTAAATCCGACAGATATCCACAGCTAACTTTAAATAGTGGATATAACTTTACCAACTCACAATCACCTTTAGGTTTTGCTAGGACCTCATCCGGACAAGGGTTTAACTATGGGTTGAGCGCTTCGATAAATATATTTAATGGCTTTAACCAGCGCAGAAATGAAAAGATTGCCAATATTGAGATCAATAACTCACAGCTTGAATATGAACGGTTAACACAAAATGTAAAAGCTCAGCTAACATCTCAATATCAAACCTATATTACCAATTTGCAGTTGGTAAAACTTGAAGCGGAAAACGTAAGTGTATCTAAACAAACCTTAGAAATTACACTGGAAAAATTAAAATACGGCACCTTAACACCGTTGGAATTCAGAGAAGCTCAAAGTAATTATATCGAAGCACTGGCAAGATATACTGATGCACAATATCAGGCCAAAATTTCTGAAGTAGCATTAAGAGAAATCGCCGGCTCCGTTTCATTTGAATGAAATAAAAGACTATATTGTGTTCTATTTTAGTAAACAATTAAAAAGAGTACTTTTGTTAAAGCCATGAGGCAATACAAACACAAAACAGTCTTATTGATAGACGACAGTTATATAGATAACTTGATAAATCGTAAGATTCTCGAGAATAATAACTTTGCTGAAAATATTGTGGTAATAGATTCACCGAAAAACGCCATAGTTTTTATGCGTGAACGAATAATGGAAAATAAAAACCTGCCGGAGATTATTTTTCTTGATCTGAGGATGCCCGGAATGTCGGGATTTGATTTTTTAAAAGAATTAAAAGCAATCATTGGTGTGAAAGATGTTAAGATTAAGATCTACATCTTATCGTCCTCGCTTGATCCTACAGATCTCCGCAAAACAGAAGAAAACAACCTGGTTTCAAGATTTATTGGCAAACCTCTTACCAATACGATTTTAGAAGAAATATAACATGATTTTAGTTGCCGACAGCGGATCCTCCAAAACGGATTGGATTTCCTCTCTTTCTACTTCACACGATAAAAAGCTTGAATTTACAACCGGAGGAATGAATCCCTTTTTTGTAACCGAAAAAGAGATTGCCAAAATTCTTCAGGCAACTCCGGGCGTACAGGCTCTAGCTAAAGACATAGACGAAATACACTTCTTTGGCGCTGGATGCTCCAGTCCGGACAGACGGGAAGTAATTAGTAATGCTTTATCACAAGTGTTTAAAAATGCGTTTATTAACGTAGAAAGCGACATTGTTGGTTCTGCATATGCAACCTGCGGGCACAACAAAGGTATTACCTGTATACTGGGAACAGGGTCAAACATTACATTTTATAATGGCCGGGAAGTAATTAATGGCAAACATGGTCTCGGTTATATTCTGGGCGATGAAGGATCAGGGACCTTTTTTGGCAAAGCACTCATAACAAGTTACTTGTATGACACTATGCCTCAGGATCTTCAGAAAAAATTCGTACAGGATTATGAAATCAATAAAGAATTAGTTATCCAAAACGTTTATCAAAAACCCTTTCCTAACTTTTATTTAGCTTCATTTTCAAAGTTTATGGGGCCGAATAAGGAACATCCTTTTATTACCGATTTATTATATAAAGGATTTGTAGAGTTTATTCAGACGAATATCCAATCATACCCTGATTATAAGAATTACAACTGCCATTTCGTTGGCTCAATTGCATATCATTTTCAGGATATATTAAAAACCGCGTGCGCTGAATATGAAGTTAAAGTGGGTAAAATATTAAAAAGGCCTATTGATGAACTTTTTAACTTCATCATGCAGCGTGAAACCAGCATAAAATAAATGCTTTACCGCACTTCTTAACTTACTGTATCACAAGATCCGGGTTATATTCTTCCGACTCTTCATACGCTCGCATAAGATCCTTCACAGAACTGACCTCAAAATCAATTCCCCAGGGTGTCCATGAAATAAACTTACGCTTCACGTTCCCAATTTTTGATGATGGAGACTTTTTAAATATCTCTTCATATATACCGAAATTACCAAGGCTATAGTAATTTATCCTGGTATTCTTACGGTTTAAAACATGCGACTTTACAAGCTCAAAACCCATTGATTTAATCCATGTTTTAATTGCAGATGCAGTTTTTCTTGGCATGATAGTTTGATTTACAACCTATTACGCAACAGACCCAATTGCCTGCTGGTTTTTATTTATTTCAAAAATTTTACCAGTTTGTGGAAAACTTTTGTGGAAAACCTCATAAACTCTATATACTTCCGCTTTATAGCAGGCAAAAAGCTGTTTTATAATCAGAAAATACCGAAAGGAAGATATACTAGAAATACATTAAGAAATTCCACCCCTTGCAGAATTCTTTAAAAATTGGTAACTTGTTTATAACCAATTAAAAGGAGGTTTTATTATGAATGTAGTACAGCGTATAGAGCACTGGGGCGATATACATCACGCCAAGTGGCTGGATGTAATCCGGATCATTCTTGGGTTACTCATTTTAAGCAAAGGAATCGCATTTATCAGCGATACGGATGCCCAGAGAGACTGGATGGTCCAAAACAGCGCTTTCCAATTTTCAGGTCTTATGGCCATGGCAGTGGTACATATTGTAGCATTTGCTCACCTGGTTGGCGGTATTTTGATTACCATGGGCCTGGTGACCCGCTTTGCCGTTGTTATACAGATTCCTATATTACTGGGAGCAGTGTTCTTTGTAAATCTTACCAAAGGGTTTTCACCACTTAATTCCGAATTGTGGCTATCAGTAATTGTGCTGATGTTATTGATTCTCTTTTGGATTGTTGGCTCTGGTCCGTATTCTGTAGATCATTGGATGAAATATCATAAATCCAGGTAATAGATAAACAACTCCAACCTAATGCTAATTTATTTGTTCTTTT
This sequence comes from Sphingobacteriaceae bacterium, assembly GCA_036402155.1. Taxonomy (GTDB): domain Bacteria; phylum Bacteroidota; class Bacteroidia; order Sphingobacteriales; family Sphingobacteriaceae; genus DASWTL01. The sequence continues at coordinate 4,174 of DASWTL010000082.1, forward strand.
TCAGGGGACGTTGGATATTTATGCCACTGATAACCCTTATTTTCAGGTCAGTCATCACAGAGCAGATATCCTTGTATGTTCCTTTTATATGTCGTTTTTCTCTTTCTGATACTTCGATTTACGGTTACGCTATTTAATTTTATTTCAAACCCAAAGCTCACTTTATCGGGAAAACACTATGATGACCTGGTTTCTATTTTAATACCGGAGTCTAACGAAGATTATGATGTTTTAACCCTGTTGCAATCCATTCACAGCCAGGATTATAAAAACCTGGAAGTTTTGATAGCTGCAACTGATAAACCCTTATTAAATCCCGGATACACCGCCATTGATTCCCGCTTTAAGATTATTGCTAAACCGGATTTACCTGCCGGGTGGTCAGACAAAAATTTCTCTTATTACATATTAAGCAAAGCTGCAAAAGGAAAGTATCTGCTTTTTTTAGATCCCCGGACTATCATTGCGAATGGTTTGATAAATAATGCGGTGAACCGTATGAAAATACAAAGGTTAACCCTATTAAGCTTATTTACAAACCAATTAATGCTCAGTTTTGGCGAGCGCCTGGTAGTTCCATTAATTAATTACCTGCTGTTAAACCTGGTACCCCTCAGGCTCATAAGACTTTCTAAGAACGCAGTTTTTTCAATTAGCAGCGGACAGTTTATGATGTTTGATGCCCAAACTTATAACCAACATGAATGGCATGAGGTTGCAAAAACCAACCGTGAAGACAGCAATGAGCTGATGAGGCTGGTTAAAAGCTGGGGTTATCATGCTGAGGTATTATTGGCTAATGGATATATTTATAGCAGATTGTACACCGGCTTTTCTACTTCCATTCAGGGCCTGAGCCGGAACATCATAACACATTTCGGCAGTATAACCGCTCTCTTTATATATATTTTTTTGGTGATATTAGGCCCGGTGGCCATTGGACTATATATGGGTGCTGAGTTATTATTATTTGCTATTACACTAATTGTTCTAAGCAGAATAATGACTTCCCTCGCTTCAGGACAAAACCCCTGGTTAAATATCATCCTGCATCCTGTTCAAATGTTATCACTGGTATTAATCTCGGTATTATCCGTTCAGCAATATTATACAAAGCCAGTAAATCGGCATAGTAATAAAATGCGTTTTTGAAATCATGAGCAATTTTTAGGCTGCTCATAAACAAATTCGTATTTTTGCGTTAGATAAAATAATGGGCTATAATCTCAAAGTAAGTATTGACCAGGATTCCGGATTTTGTTTCGGCGTAGTGTATGCCATTGATATGGCTGAAGCTATACTTGAAGAAGATGGATACTTATACTGTTTAGGTGATATTGTTCATAATGACGAGGAAGTTATGCGGCTTAAAGCCAAAGGCTTGCGAATCATTAGTCATGAAGAATTAAAAAATCTAAAAGACGAGAAAGTTCTGATCCGCGCTCATGGGGAGGCGCCTGAAACTTATCGTATAGCATTGGAGAATAACATTACGTTAATAGATGCTTCCTGTCCGGTAGTTTTGAAGCTGCAGAACAGAATTAAAAATTCTCACGATTCAAAGGAGAAGATACTGATCTTCGGAAAGCATGGACATGCCGAAGTGATCGGGTTGCAGGGCCAAACTAATGATGAAGCTATAGTTTTCCAGGATCTGGCAGAACTTGAAGATGTTGATCTGCCAAATAAAATTACGCTTTATAGCCAGACTACCAAGAGTACCGATAAGTTTTATGCAATAAAAGAACAACTCATCAAAAAAGGGCATGAATTAAAAGCAAATGATACTATTTGCCGCCAGGTGTCAAACCGCGATGAGGACCTTCGTAAGTTTGTTCTTAATTTCGATAAGATCGTTTTTGTTTCAGGGGTTAAATCCTCAAACGGAAAAGTACTTTTCGAAGCATGCAAAAAACATAATCCTTCCACCTACTTTATTTCAAGCAAAGATGAATTACGCCCGGAAATGTTTAATCCGGGAGATAAAATAGGAATTTGCGGCGCTACCTCCACACCCATGTGGCTGATGCAGCAAATAAAAGAAACGCTGGAGACTTATTAATCAGCAGTTTTTGATTTTTACTTTTGAATTTTAACATATTCAAGTATCATCTCAATTTAAAATTGAACTTAAACAGCTGTTAATCTTCAAATCATCTTTATTTTTGCTGCAATGAGTTTATCAAAAAAAGGTGTATTGCTGGTCAACCTTGGCACGCCGGACAGCCCTTCCGTATCAGATGTACGCCGTTATCTGGATGAGTTTTTAATGGACGGACGTGTAATTGACGTCAATCCAATTTGGCGGTCTATTCTGGTAAAAGGAATAATTGTTCCTTTCAGGGGGCCAAAATCAGCGAAACTATATAAAGAAATATGGTCAGACACCACAGGCTCACCATTATTACATTATAGCAAACTTCAGGTTGAACAGCTCAGGAAACGATTGGGTGATGATTATCATGTAGAACTTGCTATGCGATATCAAAACCCTTCCATCGAGTCAGCTTTGAATAAACTGAAAGACGCCCAGGTAAACAGCATTCGGGTTATTCCATTGTTTCCTCACTATGCATCAGCCAGTAGCGGGTCTGTTTTGGATAAGGTAATGGAAATTGTCAGAAAATGGCAAACTATTCCGGATATGTCATTCATTAACTCATTTCACGACAATGCATTGATGATCGATACGTTTGCTGAGAATGCGCAAAAACACAACCCGGAAACCTATGATCATATATTATTCAGCTTTCATGGCCTGCCGCAGCGCCAGTTAATAAACTCAGATCATTCCGGCAAACATTGCCTTAAAAGCTCAGACTGCTGTTCAACATTGACAACCAACAACCAGTTTTGTTATTCTGCTCAATGTTATGACACAGCTCGCTTAATAGGTGAAAAATTAAACTGGCCAAAAGAAAAATATACAGTCTGCTTTCAGTCGCGGCTTGGAAAAGATCCATGGGTACAGCCATATACCAGTACGGTAATTAAACAATTAGCCGAAAAAGGTGTAAAACGTCTCCTGGTATTTTGCCCCGCATTTGTTGCAGATTGCCTGGAAACAATTTATGAGGTCACAGTTGAGTATGGCGATGAGTTTAAAGCCTTAGGGGGCGAACACGTTCAGTTGGTAGAAAGTTTAAATGATCATCCAAAGTGGATTGAAGCGTTGGAACAACTGGTTCATAGATCCGATCATAAGGCGGCCCTTATATGATCCATAATTAGTTGTGTAGCTCCGGTATTTTCAACGACATATTTTCTTGCAGCTTTACCCGCTGAACTTCTCTTAGCATCATCCTGGAGCATTTTCATGATGCCTCTGAGGTCATCCATATTTTGAATTGAAAATCCGGCACCTCTTTCAATTAAGTCGCCCGCTTCAGGAAATCTATTATATTTAGGCCCGAAGATAACGGGAATACCGAATGCTGCTGCTTCAAGCACATTATGTAATCCTGCTCCAAATGCCCCGCCAATATATGCTATGCTTGCATATTGATATAATGATGACAGCATTCCGATATTATCGATAATAAGTATAGCGTATTGAGTATTAAGTACTGGGCCCACCCGGATAAAGATCGGTTCGGACGGGTATTGTGAAGTATCGCTAGTATCCAACTCCCGACTTCCGGCTTCAGACTCCAGGATCTGTGAATATCTAACTGATTTTCCATGCAGCTTTTCTTCCAGTTTAGCTATTTTGTCCTCATCAATTTCATGCGGCGCCAGAATGAACTTCCAATCAGGGTACTCTTTTATAAGTTGGGCAATTAAAACCTCTTCCTCTGGCCATGTACTTCCACCAATAAACACTTTATTGTTCATGCAAAAAGCTTGAATAAGATCCAGTTTCTTCGGATGCATGGCGCTGTGCATGACACGATCGAACCGGGTATCTCCTGTGACAGTTACATTCGTATAATTTAAAAGCTTTAGATTTTCTTTACTAACTGCATTCTGAACAAAGAAATGCGTCACAAATTTTAACATCTTCCTGTTCAATACTCCATACCATTTAAAGAAAGACATCCCCTTCCTGAAATTTGCCGAGATAATATAAATTGGGATATTTCTTGAATGAAGTTCTTTATAATAGTGATACCAGTACTCATATTTGGTAAATACCGCAATTTTGGGATTGATCACGCTGATAAGCGCCCTGGCATTTTCTTTTGTGTCTATCGGAAGGTAAAAAGTATCCGCAGATAACGCATTATGTTTCCTGATTTCGTACCCGGAAGGAGAAAAAAAAGTAATAACTAATTTCTCATCAGGATTGTCATTTTTCACCTGTTCCATTACCGGCCGCCCCTGCTCAAATTCACCAAGTGAAGCAAAATGAAACCAAATGCATGGTTGGTTTGTACTAATCTGCGCCGATATGTTTTGCACGATATTTTTTTGGCCATTTACCCATTGTCTTGCTTTTTTATTACGCAGTGCTACGATGCGAATAATTAGCAGATATAGCTGAATGCCCAGGTCGTACAAAAAAATCATTAAAAGTATTTTTATCTTCGCCGAAGATAATGTTTATATAAAACTTAGATCTTAAATACATGAAAATTGCTGTTGTTGGCACGGGCTATGTAGGGCTGGTTACAGGCACATGCCTGGCTGAAACCGGAAATACAGTTACGTGTGTTGACATTAATGAAGAAAAGGTAAAAAAAATGCAAAATAGTCAGGTTCCTATTTATGAGCCCGGACTTGATGTATTATTTCATCGAAATATAGAACAGGGACGATTGAAATTCACGACCAGTTTAGCTGATGCTATTAAGGATGCGAAGGTGATATTTCTTGCGCTGCCAACCCCCCCAGGGGATGACGGTTCTGCCGACCTGAGCTATGTACTTGGAGCAGCTAAAGACATCGCAAAGATTATCACTGATTATAAAGTAGTGATCACTAAATCTACCGTACCTGTTGGTACTGCTGACCGGGTAAAAAAAGTTTTTGCCGAGAACTCCAATGTGGAAGTTGATGTAGTATCTAACCCCGAATTCCTGAGAGAAGGGGTTGCAGTAGAAGATTTTATGAAACCGGACCGTGTAGTTGTAGGAACAACAAGCCCGCGTGCACAAAAGCTGCTATCCGAATTATATGGCCCTTATGTCCGTCAGGGGAATCCGATTATTTTCATGGATGAACGGTCTTCTGAACTGACAAAGTACGCTGCAAACTCATTCCTGGCAACTAAAATTTCGTTCATGAACGAAATTGCAAATCTATGCGAGTTGGTAGGAGCAGATGTTGATTCTGTACGCCGTGGTATTGGAGCAGATGAACGGATCGGCAAACGATTCCTGTTTCCTGGTGTGGGCTACGGCGGAAGCTGCTTTCCAAAAGATGTCCAGGCGCTTGAAAAGTCGGCAACAGAAAGTAATTACGATTTCAGAATTCTTAAATCGGTAATGGAGGTTAACAAACTTCAAAAAGTTAAACTGGTGGAAAAGATCAGGGCATATTATAAAAATGATCTGAAAGGTAAGAAGCTGGCCATTTGGGGTCTTTCTTTCAAACCAGAAACCGACGACATACGCGAAGCACCGGCTTTATACATTATTGATGAACTTTTGAAAGATGGGGCTTTAATTAGTGTATTTGACCCTGAAGCTATGGACAATGTGCGGGGGATAATTGGGGATAAAATATACTACGGAAAAGATCAGTATGAAATTCTGGAGAATGCCGAGGCTTTATTGATCATCACTGAATGGTCGCTTTTCCGGAATCCTGATTTTGACAGGATGGAAAGCCTGCTTAAACAAAAAGTATTATTTGATGGCCGCAACCTGTATGATCTCCAAAAAATGATTGATTGCGGTTATTATTATAATAGTATAGGTCGTAAAGTAATTGAAGTATGAGTGCGCCACGTAAAAGAATATTAATCACAGGAGCCGCAGGCTTCCTGGGGTCGCACCTCTGCGACCGGTTTATTAAAGAAGATTATCATGTTATTGCGATGGATAACCTGATCACAGGCGATCTTCGAAATATTGAACATTTATTTAAACTTGAAAATTTCGAGTTCTATAATCACGATGTTTCCAAGTTTGTTCATGTTTCAGGCCCCCTGGATTACATTCTTCATTTTGCATCACCGGCAAGCCCGATCGATTATTTAAAGATCCCCATCCAAACATTAAAAGTTGGATCGCTGGGAATACACAATCTGTTAGGATTGGCAAGAGCAAAGAACTCACGAATCTTAATAGCCTCAACATCAGAAGTATATGGCGACCCAAGCGTCAATCCGCAGCCTGAAGAATATTGGGGAAATGTAAACCCCGTTGGCCCCCGGGGAGTATATGATGAAGCAAAACGCTTCCAGGAGGCTATAACAATGGCTTATCACACCTTCCACGGTCTTGAAACACGTATCGTCCGGATATTTAACACGTATGGTCCCAGAATGCGCTTAAATGACGGGAGAGTGCTTCCGGCATTTATAGGCCAGGCATTACGTGGCGAAGACCTTACGGTTTTTGGCGATGGTTCACAAACCCGGTCATTCTGTTATGTTGACGATCTGATTGAAGGCATATACCGCTTATTGCTTTCTGATTATGCACAGCCTGTAAACATCGGTAATCCGGACGAAATAACCATTAAACAATTTGGTGAAGAGATCATTAAACTGACAAACACCAACCAGAAAATGGTGTATCGCGACTTACCTACTGATGATCCGAAACAGCGCAGGCCCGATATCACCAAGGCAAGAACTATCTTAGGTTGGGAGCCAAAAGTAAACCGGGCTGAGGGTTTGAAGATCACGTACGAATATTTTAAATCCCTGCCAAAGGACCAATTGGAAAAGATTGAACACAAAGACTTTAGTAATTTTAATAAATAAGAATGCCTAACAAAAAAATTTTAGTAACCGGTGGAACGGGATATATTGGGTCGCATACTGTTGTTGAATTAATAGCGGCGGGATATGAACCTGTAATAGTTGATAATCTCTCTAACTCGACAATTAAAATTCTTGATCAGATTGAGAAAGTTTCGGGTATAAGGCCCCAGTTTTTCAACCTGGATCTTGCTGAGGAACAGGCCACTTTAGACTTCCTGGCTAACCGCGATATTAAGGGAGTAATTCATTTTGCAGCTTATAAAGCCGTAGGGGAGTCTGTTCAGCAACCTTTAAAATATTATCGGAATAACTTTTACTCGCTTATAAATTTACTTACAGCGTTTAAAGGTAAGCCTGTTGATTTTGTTTTTTCATCAAGCTGTACGGTTTACGGTCAGCCTGATCAATTACCGGTTAATGAAGATGCTCCGGTTAAAAAGGCAGAATCTCCTTATGGAAATACGAAGCAAATTGCTGAAGAAATACTGTACGAAGTTGCACACGCAGAAGCAGACCAAAAAGTAATATCACTCAGGTATTTTAATCCGGTTGGTGCACACGCTTCTGCTCTTATTGGCGAGCTGCCAATTGGTGTTCCACAAAATCTGGTTCCTTTTATTACCCAAAGCGCTATCGGTAAACGCGGACCTATTACCGTGTACGGAGATGATTACAATACTCCTGATGGTAGCTGTATTCGTGATTACATTCATGTAGTTGACCTGGCAAAAGCACATGTTGCAGCCATTAAATATATGGAAGATGAAAAGCACAATGATAAATATGATGTGTTTAATATCGGAACCGGCACAGGAACATCAGTTCTGGAGATCATCAATGCATTTGAGAGAGCCACAGGCACTAAATTGAATTATAAAATTGGCGATCGGCGTGAAGGTGATATTGAAAAGGTGTATGGCGATGTTACAAAATCAAAGAACAAGTTGGGTTGGAAAGCAGACCTGGGAATTGACGAAATGATGCGTTCTGCCTGGGAATGGGAAAAATACATTAAAGACAACCCATTATCATAATAAAAGGTATGGGGCTACACTGTCTCAATACTAAATACTAATACTCAGTACTTCCTGATGAAAAAAATATTAATTACCGGTGGTGCCGGATTTATAGGATCACATGTTGTCAGACGTTTTGTAACGAATTATCCGGATTACCAGATTGTAAATCTTGACAAACTCACGTATGCAGGAAACCTGGCTAATCTGCGTGATATAGAAGCTAAACCCAATTACAAATTCGTAAAAGGCGATATTGTTGACGCAGTATTTATAGATCACCTGTTTGCTTATGAACATTTTAACGCAGTAGTACATCTGGCTGCTGAATCTCATGTAGACCGCTCAATAACAAATCCGCTTGATTTTGTAATGACTAATGTATTGGGCACAGTGAATCTTTTGAATGCTGCACGTCAGCATTGGAAAGGAAACTATGACACTAACCGTTTCTACCATGTTTCTACCGATGAGGTTTATGGAACATTGGGAGATGAAGGCATGTTCACTGAAGAAACTTGTTATGATCCCCATAGCCCGTATTCAGCTTCAAAAGCCAGTTCCGATCATTTCGTAAGGGCTTATCAGGATACCTACGGCCTGAATACAGTGATATCAAACTGCTCCAATAATTATGGCTCCTATCATTTTCCCGAAAAATTGATTCCATTATCCATAAATAACATTGCTAACAATAAGCCTATTCCAGTTTACGGTAAAGGTGAAAATATTCGCGACTGGCTTTGGGTAGAGGATCATGCAAGGGCAATCGACTTAATATTCCATGAGGCAAAAGCAGGCACAACCTACAATATAGGGGGACACAATGAGTGGAAAAATATTGACCTGATCCGGTTGTTATGTAAGATTATGGATAAGAAGTTAAACCGGGAACCGGGAGCATCTGAAAAACTGATCACTTTTGTAACAGACCGCGCCGGGCATGACCTTCGTTACGCAATTGATTCCAGTAAGTTACAAAATGAACTTGGCTGGAAACCGAGCCTGCAGTTTGAAGAAGGACTGGAAAAAACGGTTGATTGGTACCTGGAGAATGAAGAATGGATGAATGATGTTACTTCCGGACATTATCAGGCCTATTATGATGAGCAGTATACGCAGAGATAGATCAAATTCAAATTGACCTATAAGAGGTTAAAACCGATTAAATAAGCGCATAACAGGCCTGATTATCGCGGCTATTGAACAACCTGTAATAGCTTTTTAACGTCTTCAGCGTTATTAAAATCGGTTTTATTCTCTTTAACAAAACTTTTGATGAGATCTTCTTTTCCAGGAAAAACGGCTGCAACTTTTTTATAGTTGTTTAGATTAATATACTTATCATCTTTTACAACTATGATATTACTAATCGGAGTAATGGTATAGTTTTCAGGAAGCTTCATATAATAAAAACGAGCTAATTCCTTTACCACACTGGCCGAAGTATTTGTAAGTTGTGAGGTGGCGCCGTAACCGATTGCTTCACCGGGGGCTACCGCTTTACATGTATAATGGATAAAATATGGAAGCTTTTCATTAGCTACAACCTCATAAAATATATTCCCCGAAGGAATAAATTTTCTATCATTGATATAAACTGCCTCCACATTTTCTAAATCGCTGAGTGTCACCATCGGCGCCCCTTTCGGGGAAATTACCATCGATTCCAAAATGGTATTATAGTTTAGCAAAGCTTCGTGCTTAATACCTGATTTCAGCTTAACTGTTCCATTAATAAACTCCGGGAAAACGTAATGAGATTTTTTATTTGCGGCAGTTTGCGAAACTGCAGATTGCGCTATGGCAATAACCAAACAAAAAGGCATTAAAAACTTCATAACTATTGCTTTATTAAAATTACAATAATTAATCTGTAAATCCTCTGTTTTAACCTTACTATTACTTCATTGAGTCATCCGATCGATCAGGTTATCTAAAGGTAATACCTGATCGATAAGATAAAATATTTCAGCCGCTACTTGGATTTTTGCGATAACCGCACAGCCGCTTTCTTAGGAGCCCTTGTAGGTTTTGGCTTTTCTACAGCAACATGCTCCGGTCTTTTTTCTTCAACTACCGGCGCTTTTTCTTCTGCCTGAGCCTCTGAAGCATCCTCAGTAAACAATGGAAGATCTTTAATGATATTAAACCATGTGATGATCTTCTTCATGTCTGACGCATAAACCTTCTCTTCGTCATGACCAGGCGCTATTTCTCTGAAAAACTTACGCAAAGAAGTGCCATCTGCTTTTTTAGGATCAGGAATATCAGAAGCACCCTTCATTGTACCGAAAATATCTATCAGCTTCAAATCTTCGTCATCACCAAAAACAGTGATATCTTCAAGCGATGCCAGCTTAGTTGTAGATATATTAACAGCGATCTTAACTTTTTGATCTTCAAGACTCTCTAAAACAAATGCCGATTTATTTTGGCCTATCAGCTTAAATAAACCTGGCCTGCCAGATACCGAAACTATTCCTTTTAAATTCATATTAATTTTTGATTTGCGTAAAGCGTACTGAGTTTTGCAGGTATCGCATTACGCAATACGCATATCTCTAAATCTATTCTTCTATTACGTCTATTCCTAAAATTTTATCACCCTGACAAATGCTGTCTACCACATCTACATTCTCAATTACCTTTCCGAAGCAGGTATGGTTCCGGTCAAGGTGAGCTGTATTTTTGCGGCTATGACAAATGAAGAATTGAGAGCTTCCTGTATCTCTTCCGGCATGAGCCATTGACAATACTCCTCTGTCGTGATACTGATTATCACCTTCCAGTTCGCACTTAATGCGCGTTCCAGAGCCGCCGGCACCTGTCCCTGTGGGATCACCGCCCTGAATAACGAAATCTGGTATCACCCTGTGAAAAGTAACGTTGTTGTAAAATCCTTCTTTGGCTAACTTTAAGAAGTTTGCCACAGTATTTGGAGCGTCTTTATCATAGAACTCTACGGTCATATCGCCCTTCTCTGTTTTTATAATTGCTTTGCTCATAAAATTTTATAAAGGCACAAAGGTAATTAAATAGCTGAAATTGTATAACCTTCATATAACACAACTACTTTGTATCAGTTTTATATACCTTTAATTTACATTTTACGTTATCTGAACATGCTTAAGTGGCACATTACCCTGTTTTTAATATTTATAAGCTTTATCTCCAAGGCTTCATCCATCCTTATTCCTATGGATGAAAGCCAAAAGAATCATCTGAAAGCCTACGGAATTACATTCTGGACACTAAAAAAAGGTCTGGAATCAGAATGGCTTTTAAATTATCGCGGCGGGAGCTTCCTGATGAAATACAATCAGGAAATAGAAAAAGAGTGCAAAATCCGGGGCGTATCATACGAGGTTATAGCCGATGCCAGGGTAACTAATATATTAAATGAAATTACAGATCCTTCTGTCAATATGGATCTGGTGAAACTGGAAAAAGCTCCTAAAATTGCTGTCTATTCTCCTAAAAATAAGCTGCCGTGGGATGATGCGGTTACTCTGGTACTTACCTATGCTGAAATTCCTTACGATGTAGTTTATGATGAAGATGTATTAAAAGGTAAACTTCCGGAATACGATTGGCTTCATCTTCATCATGAAGATTTCACCGGACAATATGGTCGGTTTTATGATAATTTCCGGACAGCAAGCTGGTATATCCAGGATGTAAAGCTCCAGGAAGCAACCGCAAAAAAGCTTGGCTATAAAAAAGTATCCCAAATGAAGCTTGCAGTGGCACAGACCATCAGGGATTTTTGTTCGGGCGGAGGGTTTTTGTTTGCGATGTGTTCAGGCACTGACAGCTTTGACATAGCCCTGGCAGCTGCAGGTGTTGATATTTGCGAAAGCATGTTCGATGGAGACGGTGCTGACCCACAGGCTCAATCAAAACTTAATTTTAACAATACATTTGCCTTCAAGGATTTTAAACTGGATATGAATCCGGGAAATTACGAGTTCTCCAATATCGATGCCACACAATTGCGTTCGGTACTTCAAACCAGTGATTTTTTTACGCTGTTTGATTTTTCTGCTAAATGGGATATTGTTCCTACCATGCTTACTCAAAGCCATGATAAAGTGATTAAAGGCTTTATGGGACAAACAACTGCATTCAGGAAAGAAGTCCTGAAGCCCGATGTGCTTGTAATGGGAGAAACGAAAGCGGCTAATGAAGCCCGTTATATCCATGGGGAGTTTGGGAAAGGCCAATGGACGTTTTATGGCGGGCATGATCCGGAGGACTATCAGCATGCCGTAGGCGATCCTCCAACAGATCTCAATCTGCATCCAAATTCTACCGGTTACAGGCTGATACTTAATAATGTATTGTTTCCGGCTGCAAAAAAGAAGAAACAGAAAACATAAATAATCTGCCGCCTGTGAAAGCCGGGCTGAGCTTTTAATTATAAAAATTCCACCGCACACCAAACTTCAACAAGGCATCCTGCATTGGATAGCGGTTCACGGTGTAAAATCCCTTTGAAAAGAATCCCTGATTTACATAATCATACTTCAGAAATAAATTGGCCCGCCCTAAAGTAGCCTTGATCCAAACATCTACAAGTGGATACGTTTTGAATTCTATCCCTTCGTTATCATTATAAAACTGGCTTATATTTATGGCATACGCCGGCGCTTTATACGGAGTATTATACCAAACATCAAATCCTATGTTGATATCCAGTTTTTTGAACCACCTGCTTCCATAGTAAAAGCTATTGAAAGTATAGATCTCTGGTGTACGTAAAATACTGGCAAAGTCTGTCTTTTGATACACAACCGAGCTTTCAAGATGAAATTTCCGGAAGCTGAAATTCTTATCCAGGGAGATCTTCAACAGGTTTATACTTTTATCAAACTGAGTGGGAATAACCTGACGAGGAGTGGTTTCCTGCAAATACAGGTAATTAAGCATTAAATAATATTCTGCCCTGGCCGCTATACCGAACCTGGTGTTTTCATACAAAAATGAAAGATTATTGATCTTTGTATTCTTAAGATCCAATTCCCATTTATGAAATGAATAATCAGACCGTGTAAATACCTGTTCCGGAGATTTATTCTGAAGATAGGCCCCCATTACAATTCGCCCAACATTGCGGCTTAAAAAGAAGTTTGTATTTGCTTCGTAAAGGTAATCTCCGATATCACGTCCCTGGAAGATTTGTTCGATGTTACCTTCTATATTAACACGATCACTGAAACGGTAACCCAGTCCTGCTTTCGCGGTTAGGTTATGGAAGTTGGTATGGTAATCGTTCTGATAATAATTATACAAGTCGTGCTGCAGCATTAAATCAAGTTTCATCTCATTTCTGATAAAACTTAGTGCCCGCCCTCTGAGATAGAAACTATATCCAAACTCATTCGAAAGGTGTTTTACAGTAGTAGAATCTTTGTGCAACTTTACGGAGTCGGGAGTTGTTACAGGAAAAGCTTCCTCAAGATCAATTTCGTTTTTAAAGAAATTAAAGGAATTATCACTGTAGCTAACACTATGCGACAGCCTTTGAGTTGGTAATACCTTTCGGTTGACCGTGTCTGATGCCAGTGAATCTATTCTGCCGATATAATAGAACTGTTTAATAAAGACGTTTTTATGTTTCCAGGTTTGTCTGGTGCGGTCGGCTTTTTCAGATGACAGTCTTACTTTCAAGGCGTCTCTTGACAGCGTGTTGCTTTCAAACAGACTATCATTAACTGCTGCTCCATTCTCACTTGCTTTTAAGGTATTAAAAAGGCCATTAGCCAATAAATTGTATCGTTTATTCTTTGACTCATACCATGTAAAAACGGAAGCGTTCAAATGATCTGCCTGCTGGTTTTTATAAAACCCCTGTGAACCAATACGAAAGTAATTTGCTCCGAAATTCCAGTTGGGTTTAATATTTTGAGAATGCGTTGCTTTAAAAAACTGCTCTTTAAGCTGCCCGTTCACATAGTATAGTTGCGTAAAAGGCGATCTTGCCCGGTAATACCGGATATCACTTTGTTTTAACAGATAAATATCCAGTGAATGAAATCCGGCATCAAACCCAATATTTTTACGGGGATCAAACAGAAGTTCACGCGCTGCCAATCCGGTACTGCCAAGCCCAATAGTAGGCCTGTTTCTTTGATAAAGCGGACTGTATAAATGAAAATTCTTTAAAGTTGTATCAAGAGGCAATGTTTGAGTACTGTCTTTCAGCAAGCCAAGTGTGGTGTAACGGATGTAATGTGATGTAAATATTACTGTATCCACTCCATTTTCTTCGAGAGTTCTTAAAGAATCGAGTTCATCACCTTTGTTTTGACCGTAACTGCTAAAGCTAAAACAAAAGAGCATGCAACCTATTATCAGCCAACTGCTTCTCATCCTAATGAAACTATTAATTCTTTTAAAATCGTGGTCATTTTCGGTTCGGCTTCTGTGGCTATTTTAATAATATCTTCAAGAGAGACCGGCTCCAGCTCATCCGGAAAACCTTCATCAGTTAATACCGATATGGCAAAAACAGGCAAGCCCATATGATTTGCTACTATAACTTCCGGAACTGTACTCATACCTACGGCATCGCCTCCAATAATCCTTAAGTAACGATATTCCGCTTTTGTTTCAAGGTTTGGCCCGGATACCGACACATAAACTCCTGAATGACAGGCAATATTATTTTTTTTAGCTATGGATAGTCCGGCCTCTATCAGTTTTTTATTGTATGGCTGGCTCATATCCGGAAACCTTGGACCCAGATCATCAAAATTTCTTCCCCTCAACGGATTATCCATTTGAAGATTAATATGATCATTGATTATCATCAGATCACCCTTTTTGAAATCAGGGTTTAATGATCCGCTTGCATTTGAAAGGAACAAAAACTCAATACCCAACATCTTCATCACTCGTATCGGGAAGGTTATCGTTCTCATGTCATAACCCTCGTAATGATGCAACCGACCCTGCATAGCAACCACTTTCTTTCCACCCAAAGTTCCAAAAATCAGTTTACCTGAGTGGAACTCCACTGTAGAGATGGGAAAATTGGGGATATTGGAATACATTAGCTTGTGTTCTGCTTCTATATCATCTACCAGCCCTCCCAAACCAGTGCCTAACACAATACCTATTTCAGGTTTAAAATCCCCGATCCTTCGTTTGATATAATCAGTTGTCGCGTAGATGTCTCGTAACATAATTTAATATTAATGCATCAAATTCAGCGGCTTCAGGTTTGTGTATCGCAGCTTTTACAGGCAAAAAATAAACCGGCAATCCCTGCAATACTTCCTTAACACCTGGCAATTTTAATCGCTGTACATCTTTTTCAGTAGTAATAATGATCTTATCCTCTGAGATCTTATTATTAAAATCCTGCGCAAGTTTAATCATATTTTTCGGGCTGAATATATGATGATCCGGATATGCGTGATGATGAACGAATTGGGTATATTTTTTTAGCTGTTTTATTAACGGAACCGGATTAGCAATCCCTGTAAGCAGGAAAATTGATGTTTCGCCTGAAATGGAATCTAATGACCTGGTCAATGTTCCTGTAAAGGACTTCAGTTGACCATAATCGATATATGAAAAAAAAATCGGCTGATCTTTCAGTGGCCGAACCTTATCTGAAATGAGTTTTTTACCTTCAGCATTCAGATTGATGGGGGATTTTGTAATTACAATACAATCAGCTCGTTTTTTACCCGATAATGGTTCCCTAAGATCGCCTGTAGGTAGTAACCATTGCCATTTTATTAGGTTGTTATAATCAAATAATAAAATACTGAACCCTGGCTTTACCCTACGGTGTTGAAATGCATCATCCAGCAAGATTATTTCATTAGAATTCTCAAGATTCCGGATACCCGCCACACGATCTTCACAAACAGCCACTGTTAATGATGGGAACTTATTTTTAAACTGCAAAGGCTCATCGCCCGTATCTTGAGCAGAAGAATTCGTTTCAACTTGATAGAAACCACGTGTTTTACGGCCATACCCCCTGCTTAATATGGCTATTTTATGATAATTGTGCAAAAGGTTAACGAGATACTCTATCATTGGCGTTTTTCCTGCCCCGCCCGCCGTCAGATTACCCACAGAAATTACAGGCAGATCAAATTTTGTGGATTTGAATACACCCGTATCGTATAGAACATTCCGTATTATAATTACCAGGCCGTAAAAAAAAGTGAAGGGGAATAAAATCAAACGTAAGACCTTCATGGTGATCCAGGTATCAGCAATAACTAATTTATGAAACTCAAAGTTAATTAAAAGATGAGACTTGATTATGAATGTCCGAACTGCAGTTCTAAATAATGGGTTGCCAAAAGGTGTGGTTAAATTACTTACTAACCAATGCCTTTTCGTGGTCCTTCACCATGTGAATAGTGAAAATGGTATAAGCGGCTTTTTTATTAATATCCCCGTCAACGTAAAAATTAATATTATGCCTGGATTGTAAAGTAACACTCTTTCTATTTATATATATGATCTGGTACTTTATCAAACCGTTACCCAGATCGAGGCTGATAAAATGCTTTCCTTGTTCAACAGATAACTGGTATGTAGTATTGAATATTCTGTCAGGATAGATGATCTTTATATCTGTTTCTGATGTTACCTCAATATTTAGATTTTGCAGATTGGTAACCTTGCTTTGTTTAAGCTTTTTATTTGAACCATTATAATAGCTGTAATAACCGTTTTTATAGTTCCACACGCCTGTCAGCAATGATGCAGGTAGTTTTTTAAGCGGCTGACCAAAAGCATACGGCAAGCCTAAAGCGACAATAAACAAGGCAATAAAAATGTTTTTCATAGAGATGGCAAATTCTATAATTTAAAAAGGGAGATATTTAAAGTTACTGATAGATTTAACCAAATTCAATTAAAATATAATTATTTGTCCGCATAAGAAATTAAACCCTTTTCATTTTCAGCTGTTAACCAGATATTTACCACTTATCATTAGCTTATCAAATCGAACTTATGCTCAAAGGATTCTTTCAAATCCCGACACCCTTAAATGAGCCTGTTTTAAATTATGCTCCCGATAGCTTAGAGCGATCACTTCTGGAACAGGCGTTAAACGAAGGTCGGTCTTCAACTAAAGACATTCCTATGTTTATAGGTGGTAAAGAAATCCGTACTGATAGTCATGTTAATATACACCCTCCGCATGATCATAAACATATTCTGGGTCATTATCACCAGGGTAATAAAAGCCATGTAGAACAGGCTATTAATGCCGCATTGGCTGCAAAATCAAGCTGGGAAAATCTATCCTGGGAACATCGGGCATCCATTTTTTTAAAAGCTGCTGATCTTATTGCAGGCCCTTACCGGTTTAAGCTTAATGCAGCAACTATGCTTTGTCAATCTAAAAATGCGTATCAGGCAGAAATAGATTCAGCATGTGAGATCATTGATTTTTTACGATTTAACGTAAAATTCATGGCTGATATATACGCTGCACAACCGCCGGTGTCGCCAAGAGGAATCTGGAACAGAGTAGAACAAAGACCACTTGAGGGCTTTGTTTTTGCACTTACTCCTTTTAATTTTACTGCTATAGCTGGAAATTTGCCAACATCAGCTGCCATGATGGGTAATGTAGTGGTTTGGAAACCCGCGAATGCTCAGATATACTCAGCAAGTGTACTAATGGAAGTATTTCGGGAAGCCGGCCTGCCTGATGGCGTGATCAATCTCATGTTCGTTTCCGG
>DASWTL010000083.1:0-16545 GCA_036402155.1 Sphingobacteriaceae bacterium
TAACTTATCTTCAATGGCAATCCTGTTTAAGTTGGCATTAAATGCGAGGTCGAAACCTGCATTACTTTTCACTACTGCAGTGTAGTTTTTATAGGCTTCTTCAGGTTTGTTGTTAATCTCCTGTAGCTGACCAAGCAAATAATACCATCGAAGTTTATTTCGCTTATCGTCTGAACTTTTAATTGCTTTTTCCAGATATTCAGCTGCAGCCGGTTCTTCATTAGCATAAACAGCGAGCTGAGCGGTAAGAGCATAAATATCGGCTTCAGACTTCTTATCAATATTAATGTATTTTACTGCCGTATCAACAGTATTCCTTGCTTCATCAAACCGATTAAGTTTAATTAATGCGCGGGCTTTCCAGGTTAAAGCCGCTTGCTTCAATTCCTTCTCCTCAGGAAATGTTTTATAGACATAATCAAAAAACTCCGCTGAAGTAAAAAACTCACCTTTCAGATGGTTGATCCTTGCGATCAGAAAGTATGCGTCATCAATATATTGACTCTGTGATTTCTCATTTACGATCACATTCATTTTATCCAGCGCCTTATCCAGCTGCTTAAGTTCAGCTTGTGCCAGTTCTGGTGATGATTCCCGAAAAACCGGGAGCAATCTGTCGAAATTTTCACGATATGAATTAAAGATATTTCGTTCACTCTCATCAATCAAGATCCGGGCATTATAAAGGATATTATACCGTGCAGTAAGATTCTGCATATTCTTACTGACAACAGTCTCTTTATTAGAACTGCACGACAACCACCCGCACAAAATGCAGCATCCGATAAGGCAACCAATTATGTAATGGATAGCAGGTTTCAATATAACATTTAATTTGACTGATACAATAACAAAATCTTCATAACAATATTATACGCCCGCGATTTGCTATTGGTAAATATAGTATTTCATATGACATATAAGGCTACAAATCCCAGCAGTTTATGGGAAATAACATGCCCTCTTTCACCTGAAAATTCATAGCTTTGACTGCCCATAACATCATTGAATTAACTTTTGAAACAGCCTTCATTAAGCGGGTCAAAGATAACCAACATGGAATCAAAAGAACAAGATCAGCAAGAAGAACTTAACGCAGGCAAAAAAGCAATTGTAAGCTACGCAAAATATACAGGAGTTGCATTTCAGATGATTGCGATTATAGGAGTTTTTGCATTCGCCGGCTATAAGCTGGACGAGTGGCTGAAACATGAAACAAAATGGGTTACAGCTCTTATGTGCGTAATTGGCGTTTGTTTATCCATTTACCAGGTGATCAGATCGCTTAAATCGTGACAATAAGCCGCTTTCTAATATACTTCGTGATGTTCAATATTGCATTGGCCGCCGCTCCATGGATTTGCCAAACTTATTATCCTGGTCAAAATATTCTGGTACCGAACTTCTGGAGGCTGTTTATCTTATTCAGTATATTAACACTCGTGATCTATTTAGTCGCTTCCTGGAGGATGAATATCAGCAGTAAAGCCTCCGCTCAGGCCATACTTGGAAGCATTACAATTAAGCTGCTTATTTACATGATAATAGCGCTGGTTTATATCAGTAATAACACTGTTGAACCGGTTAAATTTGTACTCAATTTTTTTTATCTCTATTTCTTTCATACAGTATTTGAAATTTATTGTTTCTTGTGTAACTTGCGCAACCAAAATTTAAAGTAATTTCTTTGTAATACATGGATTTAAGCCATATTTTCAAATCAAAAAAAATAGCACGCATAACATTTTATGCTGTTTTTCTTTCAGCTATGGTCATTTCCGCACGTGCACAAGAACATGTGGATACAGAAACGCCTGCTGTTACATCGGAAGAAATCCAGGATCCTCACAAGGAGAAAGAAGAAGATATTTCTGCAACCATCCTTCACCACATTGCCGACGCGCATGAATGGCATTTCTGGGGTCATGGGGAACATAAGGTTGCTTTGCCTCTACCTGTTATTTTATGGACCAACAATGGCCTGGTAACATTCCTGTCAAGCAAGCATGATAATGATAGTGGGACGGAGATCTTTGAAGAAAATGGCCAAAAACTGGTTAATTATCACGGAAAGTATTACTATCCGACAGAAACTCCAAATAAAGAAGGCGCATATGTAACTGTAGATGGTCATGCACCAACTAACGCAAAGCCATTTGATATTTCAATTACAAAAAATGTGCTTTCCCTGTTTATTTCAGTTGCACTATTACTTTTTATATTCATAAGCGTTGCCAATGCATATAAGAAACGCGAAGGTAAAGCTCCAAAAGGCCTGCAATCATTATTAGAGCCGATCATCTTATTCGTTCGTGATGATATTGCCAAACCGCAGTTGGGCGTTCGTTACACAACATTTCTGCCTTACCTGCTTACCGTATTTTTCTTCGTTTGGATAAATAACCTGTTGGGATTGGTTCCAATATTCCCGGGTGGAGCAAACCTGACCGGAAACATTGCTGTAACCATGATGCTGGCTCTATGTACATTTATTTTAACAACCATAAACGGAAATAAATATTACTGGGGACATATATTTAAACCTCATGTTCCATGGTGGTTATATCCCCTTATGATTCCGGTTGAGATTATAGGGATCTTTACAAAACCTATTGCATTAATGATCCGATTGTTCGCCAATATTACTGCCGGACACATCCTGATCCTTAGCTTGCTTTCACTTATTTTTATTTTAAAATCTGTTTTTGTTGCGGGTGTTGCAGTTCCGTTCGTACTGTTTATCAGCGTAATAGAACTGGTGGTAGGGTTTATACAGGCATTCATTTTCACTATATTGTCGGCCTTATTTATAGGCATGGCGGTAGAAGAACATGCCGAGCACTAGTGAATTATTTTTGTTACATATATATTTAAAAATCAAATTATGATCGTTGGAAGTATCGCTGGAATTGGTGCCGGATTAGCTGCAATAGGAGCTGGTATCGGTATCGGACAAATTGGTGGAAAAGCTATGGAAGGTATAGCCCGCCAGCCAGAAGCAGCATCTAAAATCCAAACTGCTATGTTAATTGCTGCTGCATTCGTTGAAGCGGTTGCATTGTTTGGTGTGGTTGTTGCGTTCCTGGGAACTGGTAGTTAAAAAAACGGCTGTTGCGATTGGCAACAGCCATTTTTAAGTTTAAAAGATATTTAAAAATATATATACATGATACTTGCAATAAATCCTTTGGTTACTCCTGATCCGGGATTGTTTATCTGGTCAACTGTAGCATTTCTTATCCTGTTGGTACTCCTGCGTAAATTTGCGTGGAAACCCATTACAGAAGCATTAAATGAGCGTGAGCGTTCAATTGAAGATGCGCTTTCTAAAGCCGAAATGGCAAAAGAAGAAATGGCTAAACTTACCAGCGAGAACGAGCAGCTTTTAAAACAAGCACGTGCTGAACGTGACCTGATATTAAAAGAAGCCAAGGAGCTGAAAGATCAGATAGTGAATGATGCAAAAACATCAGCGCAGGTGGAAGGCCAGAAAATGATTGAGAAAGCACAAATCGAGATCAATAATCAGAAAATTGCTGCATTGGCAGAAGTAAAAGGCCAGGTGGCAACACTTTCGTTAGAAATTGCTGAAAAAGTTTTGCGTACACGTTTTGAAGATCACAATAAGCAGCAGGAATTGGTAAGCGATCTTTTGAAAAAAGTGGAATTGAATTAATTTGCTAACGTTAATTTGCCAATCTGCCAATGGTTACCCATTAACAGATTAGCTGATTGACATATTGACTAACTAAAATGTCAGAACTACAAGTAGCATCCCGGTACGCCAAATCACTCATTGATCTAGCCGAAGAGCGGAACTCTTTGGAAAAGATTAAAGAAGATATTCAATCATTTGTTCGGATCGTAAAGGAAAATTCGCAGCTTCATGCCGTATTGCGTAACCCGATCGTAGGTCCGGATAAGAAGTTTGCAATACTTAATCAAATTTTCGGATCAAGTATTGACCCCATGATTTTAAGCTTTTTTAAAATAGTGGTTAATAAAGGCCGTTCCGAAATACTTTATGCAACCGGCAAGGAACTTCTGAACGAATATAACAGGCGCAAAGAAATCTATAAGGCAACCGTTACTTCTGCAGTTCCATTAAGTGCTGAAAATATAAAAGAGATAGAACAGGTTGTTAAAGATGCGACCAAAGGTGAGGTGATTTTGGAAACCAAAGTTGATCCTAACCTGATAGGAGGCTTTATTCTGAAGGTGGGTGACAAACAATTTGACACCAGTATCTCAGGCAGCCTCAGTAAACTTAAAAAAGAATTTGCACAGCGGACTTATTAATACCCTTCGACCCTTCGACTTCGCTCAGGGTGACAAAAGAGGAAAAAATAAATCCAAGTGGTAATAAATTGAATAACAACATATTAAATAACATAACTCTTAAATAAAAATTATGGTAGAGGTAAGACCAGATGAGGTTTCTGCAATTTTAAGACAACAATTGTCGGGCTTCAAATCAGAGGCCGAACTGGAAGAAGTTGGTACCGTACTGCAAATAGGTGATGGTATTGCCCGTGTATACGGTTTAACTAAAGTTCAATCAGGGGAGCTTGTTGAATTTGATAACGGTTTACAAGGTATCGTATTGAACCTTGAAGAGGATAACGTGGGTGTCGTATTGCTTGGTAAGTATGATGAGATCAAGGAAGGCGATACTGTTAAACGTACCAAACGTATCGGATCAATCAAAGTTGGTGATGGGATGCTTGGGCGTGTTGTTAACACTCTTGGTCAGCCTATTGATGGAAAAGGACCAATTACCGGTGACACTTATGAAATGCCTATTGAGCGTAAAGCTCCGGGTGTTATCTACCGTCAGCCAGTAACTGAGCCTCTTCAAACAGGTATTAAGGCTATTGACGCCATGATCCCTATCGGACGCGGTCAACGTGAGCTTGTGATCGGTGATCGTCAGACCGGTAAAACCGCTGTATGTATTGATACGATCATCAACCAGAAAGAATTTTACGAAGCAGGCGAGCCTGTATTCTGTATATATGTGGCTATCGGTCAGAAAAACTCAACCGTTGCACAAATAGTACGTACGCTGGAAGAAAATGGTGCAATGCCATATACTGTTGTAGTTGCTGCATCAGCATCTGATCCTGCGCCAATGCAGTTCTTTGCTCCTTTCTCTGGTGCTGCAATAGGTGAATTTTTCCGTGATACCGGCCGCCCGGCACTGATCATCTATGATGATTTGTCGAAACAAGCGGTTGCTTACCGTGAGGTATCTCTGTTACTTCGCCGCCCACCGGGCCGTGAAGCATATCCGGGAGACGTATTTTATCTTCACAGCCGTTTATTAGAGCGGGCTGCAAAGATCAACTCATCCGACGCAATTGCACAAGCAATGAACGACCTTCCTGAATCAATCAGACACCTTGTAAAAGGTGGTGGATCATTAACTGCTCTTCCAATAATTGAAACTCAGGCAGGTGACGTATCAGCATACATCCCAACTAACGTAATTTCAATTACTGACGGCCAGATATTCCTAGAATCAAACCTGTTTAACGCAGGTGTTCGCCCGGCCATTAACGTAGGTATTTCGGTATCTCGTGTGGGAGGTAATGCACAGATCAAGTCAATGAAAAAAGTTGCCGGAACATTGAAATTAGACCAGGCACAATATCGTGAGCTTGAAGCTTTCTCTAAATTCGGATCTGACCTTGATGCGGCTACCAAATCGGTTCTTGATAAAGGTGCGCGTAACGTGGAAGTTCTTAAACAAGGCCAGTTTGCACCGGTGGCAGTTGAAAAACAGGTTGCGATCATCTATGCCGGAACCAAAGGTTTATTCCGTAATGTACCGGTAAATAAAGTAAAGGAGTTCGAAGCAGAATATTTGCAACAACTTGAGCAACGTCATCCTGAAGTTTTACAAGCGCTTAAAGCCGGTAAACTTGATGACAGCATAACCGGTGTATTGGAGACTGTTGCTAAAGAACTCGCAGGTAAGTATTAAGTTGGGAGTTGCGGGTTGGGAGTTGTGAGATGATATCTCAATACTCTGTACTCAATACTCAATACTCAAAAAAGAAATGGCTAATTTAAAAGAAGTAAGAAACAGGATTACGTCGGTAACATCAACTCAGCAAATTACCAAGGCCATGAAAATGGTTTCGGCGGCTAAGCTGAAGCGTGCTACCAATGCAATTGTACAATTACGCCCGTACGCCAATAAATTAAAAGAGATTCTGGCAAACCTTTCAGCCAGCCTGGATGAATCCGGATCTCCTTATATTCAGGAGCGTGAGCCAAAGAAAGTACTTATTGTAGCTGTATCTTCTAACAGGGGACTGGCTGGTGCTTTCAATGCAAACATAATTAAGGCAACTAACCTGTTAATTTCTGAGAAATATGCCGATCAATATCGCAAAGGAAACCTGAGCATTATTGGTATCGGTAAAAAAACCCAGGATTATTATCAGAAGCGGAAATACAATGTTATTGGTAATAACAATGAGCTGTTCAGTGCATTAACATTTGAAAACGCCTCATTAATTGCTGAAGATATTATGAGGGGATTTGTAAAAGGTGAATATGATCGTGTTGAAGTTGTTTACAACCAATTTAAAAATGCAGCAATGCAGATCATTACAACAGAACAACTTTTACCGGTAACACGTCCGGAAAATACGGTTACTACTTCCAAATCTGTTGATTATATCCTTGAACCTTCCCAGGAAGAAATTGTCGAGCAACTGATTCCAAAATCTATTAAGCTTCAGTTATACAAAGCTATTCTGGATTCACACGCTTCAGAGCACGGAGCACGAATGACCGCGATGGATAAAGCCACTGAGAACGCCGGAGACCTTTTGAAAGCATTAAAACTTTCATACAACCAGGCTCGTCAGGCAGCCATTACAACTGAGCTTACGGAGATTGTAAGCGGAGCGGCAGCATTGTCAAACGGATAAGAATAATATTAAACATGTTTAAGCCCCTAGCAGAACAATGCTAGGGGCTTTTTATTTTACAACAAAACCCTATTATCCTGATATCGTTGTAATATTGTAATCATGAAGATAGCCGCTATCATATTACTCATTGCATTCCCTATAACTTTATGGGGCCAGTCACAAAATGCTAATCCCTCCAGAGACTTTATTAATACTGTACTGTGGCAGCAGCGCTCAGGTGAATATCGGGCACTGGCTTTTCAGGCATATAATTTTGCAAAACTTAGCCTTGACTGTGCCCTGAAACAAAACAAAAGGAAAAAGCCACAAAAGTGTATCATAGTAGATATTGATGAAACTGTTCTTGACAATTCTCCTTTCCAGGGACATGAGCTGCATAAAGGAATAAGCTTCCGGCCTGAAGACTGGTACAACTGGACAGCAAGAGCTGTTGCAGATACCGTGCCTGGCGCTTTTTCATTCTTAAAATATGCAGAATCCCGAAAAGTTGAAGTTTTTTATGTTACTAACCGCGATCGGTCAGAGTTTCAGGCCACCTTGCAAAATTTAAAAAAATTCAATTTTCCATTTGCCGATGAAAATCATTTATTGGTAAAAGATAAAACATCAGATAAAGAACCAAGGAGAACACAGATTGCAAAATCGCATAAGATATTGCTTTTATGCGGCGACAATCTGAATGACTTCTCTGATGTATTCTACTTGAAAGGTAGAGATGCCAGAGACGTGGTAAATGAAATGAAGGGAATGTTTGGACATCAATTTATCATGCTGCCAAACCCAATGTATGGAGACTGGGAGCAGGAAATTTACAGGCCTGCCAGGAATTTAAGTGAAAGTGAGAAAGCTGAACGCAGGCTGAAAGCGATTAAAGGATATTAAATTATTAAACCATGGGATACAGAAAAATAGGAGAAACGGATCTTGAATGCTCTGTAATCACCTTCGGTGCCTGGGCCGCAGGAGGCTGGATGTGGGGCGGAAATGAACAGAATGATGCAGAAGAAGCAATTCGCGCATCATTTGACCTGGGCGTTACCTCTATTGATACGGCACCCATTTATGGTCAGGGTGAGAGCGAGGAAATTGTAGGTCGTGCAATAAAGGACATTCCTCGTGATAAAGTACAGCTATTAACCAAGTATGGCATGCGCTGGGACCTCAAAAAAGGTGAGTTTGCAATGAAAAGCAAAAATAATCAGGGTGAGGATATTGAAATTTTTAAGTATGCCGGAAAGGAAAGCATCATAAAGGAATGCGAGGATAGTTTAAGGCGTTTACAAACCGATTATATCGATTTATACCAGATCCATTGGCCAGATCCAACAACTCCTATATCAGAGAGCATGGAAGCTATACAACTTCTGATAGAACAGGGCAAGGTTCGGCATGCAGGTGTTTGTAATTTTAATGCAGAGCAAATGGCTGAAGCAGAACAAACATTAACTCTTGCTTCCAATCAGGTGCCCTATAGTATGGTAAAACGGGGGATTGAAACAGAGGTTGTTCCTTATTGCATAAAGCATAAAAAATCTATCATCGCATATAGTCCGCTTGAACGAGGTTTATTGACCGGCAAAATGAAGCCTGGCTATAAATTTAATGAAGGCGATCACAGGGCTACACATCGTTTTTTCACTGATCAGAATATGCTGTTAACCAGCCAGTTTCTGGACAAACTAAAGCCGCTGGCCGACGACAAGAATTGCAGCCTGAGTCAATTGGTCCTTCGCTGGACAATTGAACAACCAGGAATCACCATTGCCCTTGCAGGAGCTCGAAATGCAGAACAGGCCATTTCAAACTCAAAAGCTGCCAATTTGCAATTATCCCGCGATGAGATTGATTCCATTAACAATAACCTGAAAGATCTGGTTCTAGTGTAGTGGCAGGAAATAACAGGTCCTGGGTAATATCAAAACTCAGAACCTGAATATTTACTCAATTAATCTTCTTATTTTTTACTCTTACTTCCCGGTTTGGGTCTCGGTTTCTTATTTTCTGATGCTCCTGATGTTTTCTTTTTCGGGACTTTTGCACCGGCCTCCCGTGCTTCTGAAAGTCCAATAGCAACTGCCTGCTTTCTGGAGGTAACTTTCTTACCGGTTCCTGTTTTGAGCTTGCCTTCTTTCATTTCATGCATAGTCTCTTCAACCTTTTCACCGGCTTTTTTTGAATATTTTGCCATGATAATTCAATTTTATTAAATAAACATGTGGAAACCATACGTGTTTCACTTTATATAAAACAAAAACCCGGGATATAAATATTTTTAACTCATCAAAAAAGGCCTTTATAGTGTTGGGTACAACTCCCGTACGTAAATATAACCTGACCGAAAAAATATTCTTTAACTTTTAACTCCGTATGTGTAATTTTGCAGCCAAATAATACATGATGGAAAATCTGAAAGACACCTATAACAAAAGCGAACAAAGTAATAATGCAAATGCAACCAGTCATTATACCTTGATGGCAGTAGGTATTGTTATTGGCATGGCAGGAGTTTTATTACGCTTTGTCGGAACATGGA
Organism: Sphingobacteriaceae bacterium; assembly: GCA_036402155.1. Classification (GTDB taxonomy): domain Bacteria; phylum Bacteroidota; class Bacteroidia; order Sphingobacteriales; family Sphingobacteriaceae; genus DASWTL01. Next base: position 9,481 of record DASWTL010000083.1, read on the forward strand.
CATTGATCGATGTTGTTTCCAACATACTTCTGATCATAGGTGTTGCTTTAGCGTTAAAAGCGGTTTTCAATATCCTTAAATAATTGCTGCTGCTAGTGATCCTGAAAATAATCAGTAAGTGATCTCATTTTCAGGAACGCAAATCCGTATCAATTTTGTTTTTTGGGTGGTCCCAAAAGCAATTCTTTAAGCTTTTCGTTAGACTCTATAGTCTTTAGCGTTGTTTCATACGCTAACCAATAGATCTCTTCTGCGCGTCCAACCTCAAAGATACTGGTTGCACCCATACTTTCAGGTTCGATCAGCACATCGCAAAACTTACGTTTTTCCTCCATATCGGCATTAATAGCCAGTAAAGCCGCTCTTTGAAGCATACCGCGAAAGCTGTTAATTCTCCTAACAACCGGTACATGGTTGCAGGATGATCCGATGATAAAATCACAGCTGTTTCGTAAAGGTTCTAAGGGAAAATTATTCAATACTCCCCCATCTACATACATATCGCCATTAATAATTACAGGTCTAAACACACCCGGAATGGCACTTGACGCCTGGATCACTGGTATTAATTTACCCTGAGAAAAGTAAGTAAGTTTTCCGGTGCTAAAGTTTACTGCTGTTATTGTCAAGGGTATTTTCAACCCCTCAAAAGAGTTATGAGGTATATATTTATGGAACAAATGTGTTGTATTCTCTATGGAGAGTAACCCGCCGCTCCATCCTGGTCTCATAAACGATAACAGCTTTAACTTTAAAAATTCTCTGAAAATGTCGTAAGGATCATGTCCCTCTGCAAACAATGAACCCACAATTGCCCCTGCGCTAGTACCCGTTATCCGGCAAAAATGAACTCCTGCTTCTGATAATGCTTTTAAAACTCCTAAATGTGCAATTCCTCTAACTCCTCCGCCGGATAATACTACTCCTATATTCATACTTTACTTGCTAATACTCACTAGGGAAACAAGATACTCTTGGTCTGGTTTGACGATATGAAGTGTATATTATTTAGGTTTATACCTGGATGCATGAAGTATTTTTTGCGGGTCTGTTTCGGACATGAGCTGCTGCAAAGTAGTTTCCGGATTCTTATCCATATACTTCCTGATGATCTGCCAGCCAATCCAAACACCCAATTTAGGTGCTGATTCATTATGATCGCCAATACCGGGAGTAAATGGAGCATCGGTAAGAAATTTTTGTATTTTCATATAATCCGTTTCAAACAGGAGATCCTGCTCTAAAAAATAGGCCCAGATGCTGGATTCAAAATCTTCACACCATTGCAGTTGTTTCGCAGTATATCCTATTTTAAGGCTGTCGGGTACATCCGGCATTACAGCATCCATCATATAAAGTATTTTCCCGTTGTATACCATTTTAGCAAGAAGCGACCTGTCTTCATCCCGGTCAGGAAACATTTCTTCCCTGATAAAGGTCTCAGCAACTCGCGGAGTTATATTTTCAGACGTAAATCTTTTAGAGATATATTGCGGAATGCTCTGAACCAAAGCCGGGTAAAATTTTGAATTAGCTCCAAGAAACATATCCAGGCCAATACCTATATAATCATTACCAACCGGGGTCTGAACAGAAAATCCTGAAAAAAAAGTAACTATTCGGGGAATCCGTTGCTTCGGGTAATAATATTTAATATGCTTAAACATATCTGTAAGCGACTCTTGATGTGGAGTAAAATCTTGATACGTTTTCAGTACTTCCTTCTTTAATTCTAAATAATCTTTATTCGTAATCACACGGCGCAGATCTGTATAGTAAGCTGTATCACGGGTATCGCCAACTCCCAGAATCCGGTCCATATAGTCTCTATAAAAAACACCATACTGCTTCTGAAGCCGGGGCGCTTTTTGTGAAAGATTTTGGGGTGTTAAAGCATCCATTTCTTTATCGAAGCGCATGATATTTACCTTAACATCCATTTTACTTACATCTACCCTCTTACTGTCTTTACAAGAAACCAGTACGATGCTAATTAAAAAAAAGAGATAAATTTGAACTTTATATGTAGGATTCATAGTGGTTTAATGGATCATAAAAATAGACATTTAGACATTCAAACCTAATTCCAAATAGTGAGTTATTTATTAAACTGATTTGAAACATGAGGATTGCACTGGCACAATTAAATTATCACATAGGGAATTTTGAGCTGAATACTTCAAAAATTATTAACGCAATTGATAACGCAAAAAAACAAGGGGCTGATCTTGTGGTTTTCGCAGAGCTGGCAGTTTGTGGTTATCCACCGCGGGATTTTCTTGATTTCAGAGAATTCATTGAGTTATGTGAAAAATCAGCTCAGGAGATAGCATCCGCTTGTACAGACATTGCCTGCATTATAGGCCTGCCAACCAGAAATCCGCGCATTGAAGGGAAAGATCTTTTCAACTCCGCATATTTTATTGCTGATGGCAAAATAAAGCAAGCTGCACATAAAGCGCTTCTGCCTACGTATGATGTGTTCGACGAATACCGGTATTTCGAGCCGTCAACAGAATTTAATTGCATAGATTTTAAGGGAACCAGGATCGCATTAACTATTTGTGAAGATCTGTGGAACATTAATGACAATCCTTTATATATCACCTGCCCCATGGATGAATTGATCAAGCAGAAACCCGATCTGATGATCAATATTGCAGCCTCGCCTTTTTCTTATACTCATGATGAAAATCGGGTTAAAGTATTAGGCGACAATGCCACAAAGTATAAACTACCGCTATTATACGTAAACCAGGTCGGCTCCCAAACTGAGATTATTTTTGATGGCGGATCGATGGTATTCAACCAGGAGGGCGATCTTCTGGGTGAGATGAAGTATTTTAATGAAGATCTGCGGGTTTATGAATTCAGTGACGGAAGGATCCAGGGGCTAAATCATATTGAACATAATGCAGGTACTGATGAAGAGCAGATTCATGATGCGCTGGTATTGGGTATCAGGGATTATTTTCAGAAATCGGGATTTAAGCAGGCTATTTTGGGACTATCCGGAGGGATAGATTCAGCACTGGTATGTGCCCTGGCAGCTGAAGCACTCGGACCGGAAAATGTAATGGCCGTATTGATGCCGTCCGAATTTTCTACCGGACATTCCATTCAGGATGCTCTCGATCTTGTAAGTAATCTGGGTTGTAAGCATCATATTATCCCGATTAAAGAGGCGGTAACAGCATTTGATGCGATGCTGAAGCCGGTTTTCGAAGGCACTCCGTTTAATGTTGCAGAAGAAAATATTCAGGCAAGAACCCGGGCAATTGTAGTTATGGCAATATCAAATAAATTTGGCTACATCCTACTAAACACTTCCAATAAAAGTGAGTGTGCTGTTGGTTATGGCACCCTTTACGGGGATATGGCCGGTGCTATTGGCGTTCTAGGTGATGTTTATAAAACACAGGTGTATAAAGTTTCTGAATACATAAACCGGGAACGTGAGATAATCCCACTAAACAGCATTACAAAACCACCTTCTGCTGAGCTAAGGCCCGGACAAAAAGATTCCGATTCCCTGCCAGATTATGATATTCTGGATCGTATATTATTTGAACATATTGAACTAAAAAAGGGGCCGCGCGAAATTATAGCTATGGGATATGATGAAGCCCTTGTACTTCGTATTTTAAAAATGGTAAACATTGCGGAATTTAAACGATATCAAACACCCCCTATTTTGCGTGTTTCTCCCAAAGCCTTCGGTCCGGGAAGACGTATGCCAATTGTGGGTAAGTATTTATAACAATCCTCTGAACCAAAAATTACCTTAACTCATACGAACAGCTGGAAGTTGTCGTTAAATTATTGAGTATGTTTATGATTATGATTTTCCCCGTCCCCGCTAAAACAGGGACGGGTTTTCTTTTTCGGATTATTTATCTGTGCCGCTTTTTAAAGAGAGCGATTAATAAAAGAACTGAAAATACTCCGCCCCCCGCACAACCTGCGTACGCAATATAATCTCCGGATTTCACATAAAATGTTAATTCGTCATTCAGGTTTATATCCTGTTTTAGTGCATCTTCCTGCCACCAGGAGGTTTTCTGGACCACGTCACCGCGCTGGTTTATAAAAGCTGATATTCCGGTATTTGCAGAGCGCGCAACCCATCTGCGGCTTTCAATGGCCCGTAATTTAGCATATTGCATGTGCTGATCTTTACCCGAGGTATTACCCCACCAGCCATCATTGGTAATAATGGCAATAAACTGTGCGCCCTGCTGTACATAGTCAGCAACATACCCACCCCAGATCGATTCATAACAAATTACAGGGGCAGCTCCTATGCCGCTTTGTGAATAGAAAACGGATGGCTTATCCTGACTGCCAAAGCCGCCTGAAGATCCTCCAAACGCAGCGAAAACCGGCTTCAAAAACGAAAGAGCTGATGAGAAAGGCAACTGTTCTACCCCAGGCACCAGTTTGGATTTATGATAAAAATGCACATTAGCAGAATTTTCTACCTGAATAGCCGTATTAAAATAGTCTGAATACTTCCCGAATTGTTCAACCAGCCGTGCTGTAGGTGTTTTTGCTGAATCATATAAAAGATAACTCTCAATTCCGCATATTAAATTTCCATTCTTATACTTTTTCAGAAAGTCCTGCGCCTTTAAAAAGTTACTGTTCGTCTGAATCTCGTTCTCATTGATATATTCAGGTATTGCTGTTTCAGGCCAGATAAAATATTCGGTGTTGGGCTGAGCTGCTGAGTCTGATAAATGGATAAGTTTTTCTATTTGTGCTGATGAGGATAATGATCCCCATTTAGCATAAGGATCAATATTAGGCTGTACCACAACTATATTTGATGGATTCTGATTCTCTGTATATTTAAAATACATAACCAGCGAAACAGTTACAGGAATTAAAATATGTAATACTGTTCTGATTAACAATACCTTTTTTCGCTCGCTATTGCTATTATAAGCTCGCCATGTTTCAAAAGCCAGGATATTAGCCAGTAAAATCCACAAAGTTCCGCCGTAAACCCCGGTAAATTCGTACCACTGCACCAATTGGTGGGTGCTGGCAAAACCATTCCCTAGGTTCATCCAGGGAAATGAAAGGTCCCACGTTTGGTGCAAATATTCATAGGCTATCCAGAAACATATTAATCCTGTATAGCTCCAAGCTTTGTTCGTAATAGTTCTTAAGGCATAATAAAGTCTGAATGCCAGTGTCATTAATAAGGCCCCCAATCCAAACGGGATGAGAGAGATTAGAAATGCTACAAAAGCAGGCATCACCGCATTCATCGCATTAAAGACCCAATAAATACTGGCTGTGTTCCATGTTAAAAAGCATAGTCCGGCAATCAGGAAAACTTTTCGTCCCTTTTTTGATGCTTCTGAAGTTATGACATTTTCCAGGGCGATGAACAAAGGAAGCAGTGCAATTAATAGGATTGGGCCGCTGAATGGTATGGGCGGCCAGCCCAGCCAGAGTAAAGCAGCGCTGATAAGAGCTAACAAATAATTCCTTTTCAATCTAAAGTTGTGATAAGATATCTGCTTTCTTTTGTTCGTATTCTTCCTGTGTGATAAGCTGTTTTTCAAACAAAACCTTAAGCTTCTTTAGCTTTTGGGTTAACTCATCCTCCGCAGAAGATACCGGTTCAGAGAGGACAGTCTCCGCAACAGGCAAATCGACCTGGTGAATTGCCGGCTGATGTTCTTCTTTACGATCAGGTTGTACTTTTTTCTTTTCAAGCTGTTCGTTGCAAAACTGATAAAGCTTCCGGGCTTGTATTTTGGGTATATAATCAACGGCAATATTTTCACCCTTTTGTGGAATTGCAAGAAACTTAGCTCCGAAAAACTCTTCCTTAAACGAAACCTCCTTAATATCTTCCCAGGTAAACGTTATGAAGTTGGTAGTTAAGCCCAGGTTTCCAGGCTGACAAAACACTAACCTTTTAGAGGTTACAACAATACTATCCGGCATTAGTGTAACAGCAGGCTTCTTCTGAATTGCCAGATAAACTATGGCTTCATCGGAGGTAAGCATATCACGTAATTTATTCAAAACCTTCTCTGCTGTTTTCGGATCCTGTTCGTCTGTTAAATATTGATCTATCCACATTTCTTTTGTATTTGTATTTATGTACTGAGTATAAATATAGAGGTTAAGTATTCAGGGTTACTCCAGACTTCCGACTGCAGACTCCTGACTTCAAACTCTAACTCTCGACTCCCAACTCTCGACTCCCAACTTCCGACCGCCGACTCCTCACTTCATTACCTGCAACGCAAATTACAAACTCTCCTTTTAATGTATTGGTTTCAAAGTGTGTTTTTATTTCCGGCAATGTACCGCGGACTGTTTCCTCAAACATCTTGGTTAACTCGCGTGAAACCGATGCCGCACGCTCTTCTCCGAAAAATGCAATAAATTCATCAAGCGTTTTAAGCAGGCGGTGCGGCGATTCATAAAATATCATGGTTCTGGTTTCATCCATCAACGATTTCAAGCGTGTTTGTCTGCCTTTTTTTACAGGCAAAAATCCTTCAAATGTAAAACGGTCTGATGTTAGGCCCGAGTTTACTAACGCCGGTACAAATGCCGTAGGTCCTGGAAGACATTCAACTGCAAGTTCATTTTTAATCGCTTCCCTTACCATTAAAAATCCGGGGTCAGAGATTGCGGGTGTTCCGGCATCCGATATAAGCGCCACAAGTTTTCCTTCTTTTAAAAAACGAATGATCTCTGATACTGATTTATGTTCGTTATGCTGATGATGAGCATATACTTTCTTATCAATACCAAAATGTTTTAGCAGTGGTGCACTGGTACGAGTATCTTCAGCAAGTATTATATCTACCTCTTTTAGAATACGAAGCGCCCTGAGGGTAATATCCTCCAGGTTTCCGATGGGTGTAGGAACAAGATATAGTTTACCAGTCATATTGTACGTTGATGCAAGTTAAAGGTTAATTGGATCAATGGACTTAATGTTCCAAAAGTTTCGATTTCCACTGCAGCACAAAAAATCTCAACTCTCATGTCATACATCTCACATCTCCCCTTATCTTTGTCCAAAACTTT
>DASWTL010000084.1:0-3347 GCA_036402155.1 Sphingobacteriaceae bacterium
CTTCCAGGACTCCAGAAGCCGAAATGCATTAGAGAAATTAAAGGATTTTACACAGCCTCATTGCAAAGTGATACGCAATGGTAAGCTGGATGAAATAAAAAGCGAGGATTTGGTCCTAGGAGATAGCCTGATGGTTGAAGAAGGCTCATTAATTACCGCCGATGGAATTATTGTACACTCCAATGATTTTTCAGTTAATCAATCTATACTTACCGGCGAATCCCTGACCGTTTACAAAGATCAGAATCAGGATAATTTAATTTACCAGGGCACCAGTGTAACCAGCGGATTGGCCATAGCAACTATTACCGCTATTGGCAATAAAACCAGGTTAGGCCAGATAGGGAAAAGCCTGGAAAGTATTGAAGAAGAAAAAACGCCGTTGGAGTTGCAGATCAGCAACTTTATAAAAAAGATGGTGATATCCGGAGCAGTTATATTCCTCATTGTCTGGTTATTAAACTATTTTATTTCAAGAGATATATTAGACAGTTTATTAAAGGCGCTCACGCTTGCTATGAGCATTTTACCTGAAGAGATCCCTGTTGCGTTCACCACGTTTATGGCTCTGGGCGCATGGCGGCTGATGAACATGGGTATTCTGGTAAAGCAAATGAAAACCGTTGAAACCCTGGGAAGCGCAACCGTTATCTGCACTGATAAAACCGGTACGATCACTGAAAACCGGATGACTTTGGCAAAGCTTTTTGATGCCGGATCAAATAAGATCACCGAACCTGAACACCCATTGAATGCAGGGGAAAAAGATCTGATCCGAATGGCAATGTGGGCAAGCGAACCAATTCCGTTTGATCCGATGGAGGTTGCGCTCCATGATTCCTATTCAAAATATACGCAAAGCGACGAGCGCAGTGAGTATAAAATGATCTATGAATATCCGCTGGACGGGAAGCCGCCTATGATGACGCATATTTTTGAAAACAAAACCGGGGAACGGATCATAGCAGCAAAAGGGGCTCCTGAGGCGATACTGGAAGTTTCAAACCTGGCCCCTTCCGAAAAAGAGGAAATCCACGAAATCCTGAAAGTGCTGGCAAATGACGGTTACCGCGTATTGGGAGTTGGCGAAACACGCCTACAGGGAAATGATTTTCCAGGGAAACAGCAGCATTTCAGATTCACGTTCAAGGGTTTGGTAGCCTTTTATGATCCGCCTAAAAAGAACATTCAAAAAGTGCTCGAAGATTTTTACTCCGCCGGAATTGCTGTAAAGATCGTTACGGGTGATAATCCTGTTACTACAGCAGCTATTGCCCGGCAAATAGGATTTAAATATCCGGAAAGGTCTATTACCGGCGAAGAACTTATGAAGCTAAGTGATACGGACCTACAGGAGACGGTTGTGAATTCAACTATTTTCACCAGGATGTTCCCCGATGCGAAGTTGAGGATCATTAACGCATTAAAAGCTCGCAACCAGGTAGTAGCCATGACGGGTGATGGCGTTAATGACGGGCCTGCTCTTAAAGCTGCTCATATTGGTATTGCCATGGGTAAAAAGGGAACGGAAATAGCCAAACAAGCCGCATCCATTGTTCTGGTAGAAGATGACCTGGCAAAAATGGTTGAGGCCGTTGCCATGGGAAGAAAGATCTATACTAACCTTAAAAAGGCTATTCAATATATTATTTCTATCCACATCCCTATTATATTAACCGTTTTTATACCTCTGGCTTTAGGATGGATCTATCCAAATATTTTTTCTCCTATTCATATCATATTCCTGGAACTCATCATGGGTCCTACCTGCTCTATTATTTATGAAAATGAACCTATGGAGAAGAATACCATGGTTCAGAAACCCCGCCCGTTTACCACTACTTTTTTCAGTTGGAGAGAATTAGCAACAAGTATTGTTCAGGGTCTGACAATAACCGCCGGAACTTTAACAGCCTACCAGTTTGCAGTGCACCTGCATTTAAATGAATCGCTTACCAGAACCATGGTATTTACCACATTAATAACCTCTAATATATTCCTCACCCTGGTAAACCGGTCATTCTATTACTCCATTTTTGCTACTTTAAAATATAAAAACAACCTCGTACCATTAATTATAGGTATTACCATCACTATTTGCACATTGCTGATTTTTGTACGCCCGCTGGCAGCATTTTTTGAATTTGAACCCCTTACCATTCCTCAGTTGCTTTTCAGCATTACCATTGGCTTCCTTTCTGTTATCTGGTATGAAATAGTAAAGCTGGGAAAAAGAAGAGCCGGAATAGCGACTTAATTCTATCAATCTGTGAAGTGGGTTCACAACTTTTCATTATAAACAACAGGTACTAAAATCTTTTGTTATTACAGGTAGTAACCAGAATACCATGCTTGGTGAATTAGATACTGCTGAAATTAAAAAACTATTGGAAAGGAACAGTCTTTGCCATATTGGTTGCACCGATGGTACAAATGTGTATATAGTTCCCATCAGCTACCAATATCAGGATGATTTCATTATGTGCTACTCACTGGAAGGATTGAAAATAGAAATGATGCGCAAAAATCCTTCAGTATGTATTCAGGTAGATGAAATTAAAAATATCAATGAATGGAAAAGTGTGGTTGTGAACGGTACTTATGAGGAAATAACTGATGAAAATGAGCTTCGTGACCTCAGGCCTCATTATACGGAATATATGCTACGCAAACGGGTGAGTCTTACAGCCTTGCCTGAAGATGCAGGTCCTGAAATCCCAACCACAACACATGAGAAATCTGCGCAGGTATTTTACAGAATCAGATTTAAAAACATTTCGGGCCGTTATCAGAGTGGATTTATATCTGCAAAGGAGTTAAAATTCGATGTTACCTCTATACTTTGATTGTCTTCGGGAGACAAGCCAATGCCCTTTCCCTGGCACACGGCTGCTGATGGCGAAATTCTTTCCAGCAAGATTACGGTGCCGCAGGCGTAGGGAAAATTGACATGATACCTAATTCAACCCCTAACCCATGCCAGAGAACAGCATCGCCCAGGCAATCACATAAGTAAATATGTTAAAATGAATTTCTATCGATCATTAAGAAAGGATTCTCAATACGCATGCGGGTGTTGTTGATGATCATATCAGCCATAGAAATTCCCATCTGTTCAAAATCAGTTGTAATAGTGGTTATTCCATCACCAATGATACTTTTTAATGGAGTTTCGTTATAAGAAAGTATCCCAAAGTCTTGCCCTAACTTCCAATTACTGCCCTTTGCCGTTTGAACCAGTCTTACCAGGTCTTTATCGTCCATAACAATACATACATCATGCTTTTGGGGGATATATTCTGAAGTATTTCTGATCACGTCCGTAAAAAAACACTCGTTCTTAAATA
>DASWTL010000085.1:0-1548 GCA_036402155.1 Sphingobacteriaceae bacterium
CCTTTGTTCTGCGTTCTTTTATCCAGGTAATAGTAAAATGTTTTTACCATAATGGTGCCATCCGGAAAATGCGGCAATCCATCTCCTGTAGCTGTTATTTGGGCTGTACCCGGCACTTTGATTAACCGTTGCTTTTCTGCATAATCGGTAAACAACTGCGACGACAGCTCATACAGTTTATAATCATTAGCAGGAATCAGATTGGCCGGGCTACCCTGGAATATTTTATAATCCGAAAGCTTTGGCAGCATTTCCTGATTGTTTTGATCGGGTAGCAGCTCATTTTTTTTACATGAAACGGTGGACACCGTGGTGATGAACAAAAAAATAATTCCGGAAATAATGATCTGTTTGGATAAACATCCGTAAAACCTATTCGGGATATGAATCAGTGTACAAAATAAATCCTTCAACCTCATAGACACAAAAGTAGCTATGCGTGCATTATTCTAGCCGATGTTTGAATGGAAGAATGTCCGCTTCGCCGCAATTTATGCCACTTTCAGCTTTAATGCTCTTCCAGCCAGCCAAGAAAATGGGAAGATTTTGCTTTACTGATGAGTACCGGCTCTTTGATGGATTTTAAATACACCAGTAGTTTTCTTTCAAAATAATGTTCTATTTCGGATATGGCGTGATGGGATATGATGGCCTGCCTGTTGGCACGATAAAACTTTTTCGGATCCAGGACTTTTTCCAGGTATTCCAGGGTATACGATGTGCTGAAACGCTTACCATCTGATGTGTAAAGTTCAGTCATGCTATCAGCTATTTTAAACAGGCTGATGTTGGCTGCCTCTACGGGATAAAGCTTCTCCCTGAATGGTACTATAAAAGTACTCTTATAATTATTTCCGAGGATGTCTCTGGCCAGTTCATAGAGAGAAAGCTGTGCAGAGGATTTTGGCTGCTGCAGATTTTCAAGCTTTTGCAGGCTTGCCTCTACTTCATTATCCTGTATCGGTTTTAATATATAGTCAATCCCGTTATTTTTAAATGCTTGTAATAAGTATTCGTCAAACGCAGTACAAAATATAATAGGCGCCGTAACAGGTACATCTTTAAATATCTCGAAAACCAGGCCGTCTCCCAGCTGAATATCTGAGAAGATAACATCAGGAACAGCATTCACAGCAAACCATTCTTTACCTGTTTCAACACTATCTACTATACCCACAATTTCTACCTGCGGTCGTATTCTAAGTAAGATCTGTTTTAAATCCCAGGCTGTTTGTAATTCGTCTTCTATAATCAATACGTTCATTGCCATCAATTAGCGGTAAGTATATTTTGAAACATGCAGAGTCCTTCTCAATTCTGATTTCTTTGCCAAATAACAGAAGGTACCTGCTGTTAATATTATTTAAACCCACACCTGAAACCACCGATTCGCTCGTTTTTACTGAAATATTATTATCTACAATTAAGTACGACTGGTCTGAACGGATGTTAACCCTCAAAGGACTCCTGGTGCTCAGTTTATTATGTTTTACCGTATTTTCGGCCAGCAGTTGAAGGGTATGAGGTGGAATCAGGGATTCCAGACAA